>JAIROC010000391.1 GCA_031257735.1 Bacteroidales bacterium
AGCCTCTTTAAACAGATTATCATCGGTGGAAATGTCGGAAATCGTCACAAAATGCTTGCAATTCCATCTATTATTGAAAAAAATAGTGGCGACAAGATTATTGTTAAGATGGCTTTACACATGAATTTATTTTTGGTGATATTCATTTTTACTTACCTTTGTACCCATAGAAATACAAACAATTTAGTAATAAAATCATGGCAACAATTTTAAAATCAGCACGGCGAGAATTTAAAGAAGACCCGAACAGGATAGACCGTTTCAGGATATTTTCTGACATTTCTATCGCCAAAGCGGGAGTAAAACCTGAAAACCTGAACTTCGATTTACGGCAGCTGAATCCGGGACAGTATTGCGCGGCGTATCATTTTCACCGGTACGCGGAGGAGCTGTTTATGCTCATCTCCGGCGCCGCCACGCTGAGGACGCCCGCAGGACTGGAACTCGTCAAAAGTGGCGATTTGATATTCTTTGAAAAAGGCGAAACAGGAGCGCACCAACTGTACAACCATACGGACGAGCCTTGTGTTTATTTGGATATAAGGACTTTCGTCGGATATGACGTGTGCGAATATCCCGATTCGAATAAAATTTTCCTCGCTCCCTCCTACGAGATTTTCGACAAAGATGCGCAGTTGAACTATTTTGACGGAGAAGAAAACGTTCAGGATAAATGGATAGAATTGTTATGACTTGATATAATTAAAATGATATGACTTTTGATAAAGAATTTAAAGAGGCAATCAGCCAGTTGTCTTCTGCCGAAAAGGACAAATTGATTTTTCGTCTGCTCAAGAAGGATTTAAATTTGGCAAATCAACTGTTGTTTGAACTGGTATCATCCGACAGCAAAGAAGACAGACGTGAGAAAACTAAGGAGAAAATCGTTAACAGTATAGTTCGGATAAAACAGCATTGCAAATATTCCACGCCGGGCATGTTATTGATGGAGATGAGGGATACAAACGGGATTATCAATGAACATGTTAAGATAACAAATGACAAATACGGCGAGATTTATCTCCAAATTTTTGTATTGAATGAGTTTCTTCAAATTTATAATGAATATTTTAAGGATTGTTCTATGAAGCAATCCTATACTCTCAATATTTATTGTGTTGCCAAAGTATTTAAGATTATGATTTTGTTGAAGAAAATTCACGAAGACCTTACTGCTGATTTTGCCGGAGACCTTGAAAAAACAGGTCAATTATTTGGCAATAATCCCTGTTTGATGCATTCGGCAATACACAATGGATTAGATGTTAATTGGTTGATTAAAAACCAAATTCCCAACAATGTCGTCGAAATAGAAAAAGACCTCAGACAAAGAGGGTATTTGAAATGAACATTCCCGCATACGCCATAAGCGCAAAAGCCATTGGCTTCGTTGCCCGCATTGCCGAAAAGGTGGGCGAACTGAAAGGGTCGGGTTTGGACAGCCGCGATTTACGGTTGCGGAAAATCAACCGTCCGAAAAATTTGAATGTGGAAGGTGAAAACAAAGGAATAAAATATAACTACTTTTGCGGCGACAAAACAATACGTCAGACCATATTAAATTGGAACAGACATGAGCAAATCTGAAATACAGACGGATAAAATTCCGGTACATAAATTACACGAAAAATCGTCTTCCGGCATTCTTTTGGAGTATATTCGAGACGAAATCGTTACTCAGAACGCAGATGCCTCATTGCTTAGAGAGGTGCATCGCGATAACTATTACGTATTTCTTTTTCAAGAATGGGGAGAAATACGTGGATTGATAGATTTCAAAGAATATCATGTACAGAATGTTGCGCTTGGATGTGTTCTTCCGGGACAGGTTCATTCGTTGGACGTTGTATCCAAATGGGCAGGGTGGGCTATGTGTATGGACGCCATGTTCATTAAGGACGAATGGAAGGAAATTTTTGAAACGGTATTGATTTCGGGCAATTCCATTATTGTACCCGATAGTGGAACACAGGACGATTTAAGATTCGGGTTCACATTGCTTTATAGAAAAATGCAATCGGCAGGACGGTCATCTGTACAACACATCGTTTCTGCATTGGCAACGGCTATTGCAGGCATGATTGCCGAAGCGTACCGGCAACATCAGTTCTCCGTTTTCAATAAACGGTTGACGTCGATTACGCTTCAATTCAAAACGTTGATTGCCGTTCATTTGAAGACGGTAAAAAATCCGGCTCATTATGCTTCCATATTGAATATCTCACCGGCGTATTTGAATGAAGCAGTAAAAAAGACCACCGGTTTCCCTGCCGGTTACTGGATACAGTCTGCTGCGATGCTCGAAGCCAAACGTCTGCTGTTTTATACCGACAAGAGTGTCAAGGAAGTTGCTGCCGAACTGGGGTACGACGACTACTCCTATTTTACACGCCTGTTTACCAAACTGTCAGGCATACCGCCAACCCTGTTTCGTGCAAATTACCGCAAATAGTCCAACATTTACCCGATTTTTTCTATTGTCCAAACTTCCGGCAAGGCGTAATTTTGCATCCGGAATTTTTTTATTTTAAGTAATGAATGTAGTATATATTAGCACAGGTATTGTGTTGTTATTGTGGTTCTCAGGTAATCTGTACCGCAAACATAAAAACAGGAACAAAGTCATTTATATTGATAAAGACGAATGTACCGGATGCGGGCGGTGCATCAAAAGATGCACCCGTCGTGTGTTGGAAATGGTTGAAAATAATGCGAAAATACACGCCGCAGTGAAGTGTCCCGACAAGTGTACTGCTTGCGGAGACTGTTTGCCTAAATGTAAATTCAATGCATTAAAATTAATCGAACGAAAGTAAAAGCTATCAATGAAATATCCGGCAAAAGATAATAATCTGAGAGCAATCTGAAAAAAATCACCTATATTTGCAGCCTAATTTGTTACGTATTTACAAAGAAGGTTTATGAAAACAGAATTGGAAAAATGTATGAGTGGAGAATTGTATGATTGCCATGCACAAGTCTTTATAGCGCTCAAGACGAAAACGCGGGAACTGCTGTCGAAATACAACGCACTGCCATACGATGATAAGACGGCAAGACGCAATCTTTTAAGGGAAATGTTAGGCAGTGTTGGCGCGAATGTCTCTATCGGAAACCCTTTTATATGCGACTATGGACAAAATATTCATATCGGTGACAATGTATCAGTAAACATGAACTGTACGTTTGTGGACTGCAACAAAATTACTGTCGGCAATCGCGTATTGATAGCCTCGAACGTGCAGATTTACACAGCCGCACATCCTGTAGAACTCAACGAAAGATTAACATCCGGATGGACGGCTGACAGCGGAGAATATTTCTGGCGGACTTTCGCACAGCCTGTCGTCATTGAAGACGATTGCTGGATTGGCGGCGGCGTCATCATTCTGCCGGGCGTTACGGTTGGCAGAGGCTCGGTCGTTGGAGCGGGAAGCGTGGTTACAAAAGATATTCCGGCAAACAGTTTAGCCATCGGGAATCCCTGCCGGGTGATTCGTAAATTGAACGGAGAAGAACAGAATGATTAAACTGATTGCTTTTGATTTGGATGGGACAATAGGCGATACGCTTCCCCTGTGTATCACTGCTTTTGGAGATGCTGTCAGTCCTTACCTCGACCATAAACTGTCGGAAGAAGAAATCGTCCGGCATTTCGGATTAAGCGCAGAAGGTATGATAAAAAAAGTTGCCGGAAAACACTGGCAGGAAGCATTGAAGGATTATTATATCCTGTACCGGAAATTGCATGTACTGTGTCCCGAACCTTTTGATGGAATAAAAGACTGGATAACAGAATTACGACAACAGAATATTATAGTCGCTTTAGTTACCGGCAAAGGAGAACGGACTTGCCAAATCACTCTGGAACAGTTTGAAATGCTGGATTGCTTCGATTCCATAGCGACCGGTTCTCCCGATAAAAACATCAAAACCGAAGAACTTTTATCTCTCAAAAACAGATACGGATTACCGTCAAATCAAATCGTATATGTTGGCGACGCCGTGTCCGATATTATATCCTGCAATCAAGCCGACGTCATGTGTTTATCTGCCGGATGGGCAAAATCGGCAGACATAAAGCAACTTGAAGAATATAATAAGGGATACGTTTTTTCTACAATCCAATCTTTGAAGGAATATATCTTGCAATTCGAGGCGTCTATCTAATCTCGCACGGCAAGACGAACTGCGCCAGGGAATAGACGAAAAAGGGTGGAAATCAAGATAACCGCATGCAAGCGCTACGTCTTTTATTCTTTATTTGAAAAAAAGTTGTACCTTTGTCGAGAATTTACAAGACATTAAAAAAATATATATATGTTATAATGTTCAAAAGAGTTAGCAAGCAAAATTTTGAGTATTGCAAAAAAGAATATAAACCAAAAATTGTTATGTTATGAATAAAATTCTATCTGTAAGAGATTTAAACAATGTATTATCGGAACTAGACAAAAAAGGAACTCAAGATAGAGTTTCTTATTCTTATAAAATTGCCGAAAAGATTGATATTGTTTATATTGCAGGATTGGCTTTATATAATAAATTATATGGTACGAAGTTCTCATTGTCATATAATACTGCTGATAATACTGCTGACGAAAGAGAAAAGATAAGAAAAATAAAGATAAGAAAAATAATAAGGGAAATTAGTCCATATTTTAGGCAATATGATGAACTTTATAACACCAGATGGTATAATGTCTTTACAGATATAGATGAGCAGTTTGTTGAGGAAAGCAATTCATATTCCGCTTCTTTTGCTCCAATTATTTATATTAATAAAGAAACTATTACTCCATTTTTCTTACCGCATAAAATAGAATCAGGAACAATACAATTTGAGACAGAACAAAAGCAAAAAATAACAACATTGAAAAATTTCTATTTTAACCGTTTCAAAAACAGTATAGAAAATGGAAATGAAAACGAGAAAAATTACCTGTCCTCTGATAAATCTATCATGAATGATTTGGAACAATCCTCACCTATACAAACTTTTGTGTTTATAATAGTTTATAATAAAATCAAACCATTGTCTGGTACAGAAAATAAAACAGATACACAAAAAGAGGCTGCTGAAAATTTGGTTCGACAATTGTGGCAATTTACAAAGGAGTATTGTAATGGACTACATGAGTTGGCAAAAAATATTGTAGAACATAGCGGAGAAAGTGAAAATGACGGACAGGGAATGATTACAATTCGTGCCTACGACCCCGATAATACGGATACAAGCAACAATGACAAAATTAAAAAAGTACTTGAAACACACGTTTTCGATTATGGCGAAAAAGGAATCTATGCAACCTTAAAGCAAAACACAGAAAAGAATAAAACGAATCAAGAAGACGATATTTATACACAAGATTTCAAAATTCTGACTGATTCTCAAAATAAATATACTCTGAAAGATTTTATAGAGCCAACTGATAAATTTCTTTACCAACAGTTCTATAGAGATATGGCCCATTATGGATTGATGAATTTTAAATATTTGATAGAACGCTATGGAGGTAAAATTGTTGCGTCATCGATAAGAGACGATAATGAGAGTAAAAGAGAGGAGTATGTTTTTCCTGAAAATAAAGAAGAAAGCGCTGAAAATAAAGAAAAAAGCGCCGCAAAAGAAGAAATAGAAGAAAAAAATATAACAAAAGGCACTTCCTATTACTTTGAAATGCCTTTTGACAAAGAAAAATTTAAAGATGATGAATATTTGGAAATTCCCAAAGAATATGGTACTCAATCACAAACAGGCGCTTTGTCAAAATTGCAGGAAATTGTTTATCAAAAATATCAAAAAGGTGAAAGCATAAACCTTCAAGACGAAAACACAAAATATCTGATTGATTTTGTTGTTTCAGATTTGCTTGAAAAAAAAAAATAGACAAAGAAGATGAAAAAAAAGAAATAGACAAAAAAGATGAAAACAAAATTTGCGAAGAAATAACAAAATTTGTATCGAAATATTTAGATAAACTCAAAAAAAGTAGCATTGCATTGAATTTTGAGGGAATAACAACTCTTCATAAATCCAATCTATTAAGAATATTGGCGCGATTGTCAAGAGAAAATTTGCCTAACATTATTGTATATAATCTTGATTATGAAAAGTTTGAAGGATTAGTACAAGATAATAAAAATTGGTTTGAAAAAATAGCAAAACAACAGTGGAAAGCAGTTGATAAAGAAGAAATTGATACTTCATACTGGATAAAAGATAAGAGTGTTTTATTTTATACGCGATATGAGTTTATGCGAAAAGACAGTAATACAAAGGAATTCTTTCATTTTGCCGATGTCCTTTTTGGGGAAGATCAAAAAACCTTTAATTCAATAAATAAAATAGTTTCAAATACTTTTCCAAACAGTACATTTATTGCAAAAAGGGAAAATGAGTTTGAAATAAACACCTCCTATGAAATACCACAAAAACTGCGTGAAGATTATTTTTACAACGATGCGTTATTGCCGTTTGATACATTGCTAAAAAATGGCGACAGCAAAGAGCTTTTCCTGTCAAATCTTAAAACATTTTTGAGCAATGATTTAATCAGAGAAAATACTGCATATAGTACTTTAAGCGAATATATTTTAAACTTTGATGGATACCATATCAAAAATACACATTTCAAAATTGGCGCAAAACTTCATTCTGAAGATTTCTATTATGCCAAGCGATTATTTCAAAACTCGTTTTATACAGCCCGTTTAGCTATGCTCATTGCTACAAAAATTAAAAATGAATTTTATGAAGTAAAGACAACAACAAAAATTCTACTGGTGGGCTATGAAATGTACAGCGAATTGATTTTGAGTTTGATACACAAATTTTTAAAAGATAATAATTACAATAACATAAAACACTGTGTTGGTATTGACAATGAAAGCGAGTTTTATTTTAAACCAAATAAAGAAGAAATCTTTTGGATAAATAACCAAACAAATCTTTTAGAAAAATGTACAGTTATTATTATTGCGCCAATAGCAAGTACAGGAAGCACTGCTGTTAAAATCAAAGAGGCAGTCATTAAAGAAGCTGAAAAGGTTGTAAAAACTGAATTGAAAAAATCAGGAATGTCCGATAAGGAGTTAAAAACTGCAATTGAAAAACAGGTAGAATTAATCAACTTTTCAAATAAACCAGCACAAAATGTTGAAAAAGATTATGTCATTAATGTAATTGCAGCACAGGACTATAAAAAGTTTGCATCAGATGATGGGATAAAAAATCTGATAGAAATGAATAACAAGAGGCAAGAACGCTTAATAGAACTCCAAGCAAATTGGCATTTGCCCGACAAATGTAAATATTGTGGTTTAGATGCTGACAATTTCAATGATACTCGTGCCTTATTTGGCACAGACAAATCGTATCTTACTCCTGCCCTAATTTTTAATAAACCCAAAGGAAAAATTGTCAAAAAAACAGAAGTTGAAACAGTAAATATTGATGATATATCATTTGGATATTCCCTGAGATACAAGAGTATTGTGCGTAATAATGAATTTTTCCTGTTTTCTGTGAATTCACCTGAATTCATAGAAAAAAACAATAATACAATACAAACGTGGTTAGGCAATTTGAATAAAGAATTTTATGATAATACTGAAACTTTAAAAATCAATTCTACCGACCGTGTTATTTTACTCGCCCCATGCCACGAAACCAACAGCGAATTTCTAAATTTGGTAAATGAATTAGTTTTTAACTCTTCGGCTACCATTATTCACCACCAAATAGATGCTGATTATCTGGAAAATTTTAAATTATTGAATGAAAAACTGTTATCTGACAAAACGGATGAAACCATAAAAGTTTTTTATGTGGATGACAATTTGATTTCAGGTAAAAGTTTTTTTGATATTTACCATCTTTTTCGCGACACAGTTGGTGAAAAGGGAAAATTAACGGGAGCAATCTTGTTGCGGGATTCTTCAACGCAGGAGATGCACGACAGATTCCTGCGAGCTGTAAATCATTACCGTGCATTTGTTGCTTATAATTTGCCGCCTTTGTTCAGTTTCGACAGCAAAAAACCACTCGAACACGAACGTAAACGATATGCTGATTTGCGAAAAATTGCCTTGCATGATGTTTTGATAAAAATTTTCGATGAAAAGGAACAGGAACTCAATGTCGAAAGCAGTGAAAAAATGAATGAGGCAAAAACTTTAAATGAAATACCAGAAGACGAGAGAAAAAAAAGAGAAAAAGAACAAAAAACGGAAAAAGAGGAAAGCCAAAACCGTCATTGGGATATGTTCAAAACCACTCACAAAGTGTATGATTTTTTTATACAAAACGGGATTACAGACGATGTTATAGATGAACTTCTGAAACATTGTTATAACGACAATTGGCAGAAAACTGAAAATAAAATCACTTTACTCAAAGTGTTAAGTCAATATCCATTCATCTTGTATAAACCATTGAAAGAAAAAGTATTTGAGTGGCATAAAAAATGGTTAAATGAGAAAATGGATGTTTTCAACAAGAAGCTAAACGACAAGACAGATACGAGCGAAAAAAGTTTTACTGCTGAAGAATACGAGAAATTTTTCTCGTTTGATGATTTTTGCGAATTGAAATTCTTAATTCGTCGTGCTGTTTTTCTTGATAATTTAAAGATTGTGGATAGTTCGTTTTTAAAACTAATATCGAATGTGTTTATTAACAAGCAATGGATAAAAAAGTATAAACCTAAACCTGACACTAAAGAATCAACGATAACAGAGATCATTCGAGAAAAAGACTTAATGGGGAATATAACTGAGAAATCAGTAGAAAAAACGGGAAAAATTACAATTTATAGACAAGAAGACAATACAGAATATTTAATGCAAGACAATTTGAATGATTTTCCTATTTTTCTTGTTAGAATCTATTTGGAACTTGCTCACAAAAACGGTTGGGCAGCAGTTAAATTATTAAAAAATATACAAGAATTAAAAAACAAACAAGGGCAAGAGCCTAATTTTTCAACTGATGCCGCCAAGCAATTTTTGCGAATGCTGAAAATAGAACTTGCTGCCGTAACAAATGAATTTTACGGCATACTTACTTCACAATATGATAGAGAATGGAGAGATGTTTTTAGAGATGATAAGGAACTTAATAAAAAAACGGACAATATTAAAAGTTTTATTGATGGTAAGAAACTTGGAAAAGCAAACAAATATGTCATTTCCAAAGAAGTACTAAAATTAGATGATGAAATATTTCTTAAGTTCTTATGGATTAAACAACTCATTCACGCTGATACGCACAAAAAATCACATTTACCTGAGGGTATTAATTATCAAGATAAAATTGATGCCATTATCGAAAAAATGAAAGGTTTCTTTACCAAAATAAACAACATACAAGCATTCTTTGTTGTTACTGATGCACAGCAAAATCCTTATGTGTTGAATGACAGCGAATATGTTTTACGTGATTTTGAACAAGAATATCAAAAATATCAGGAATACAAAAGATTGATTGAAAAAGGTAAAAAGGAAAATAAGGACACTACACAACTAAATGACGAATTACAACAGAAAGAAAAAACACTAATTCAAATCCAGGAGCAATCAGATAATGAGAAATACCGTTATTCCGAAATCATCAAATTTCTTAAAGGTGTGGAAGATTTACAGTGTATTGCCTCTGAAACTACTGCTGAATTTAAAGTTGATAAAACAAATAAAATATGGCTTGATTGCTACAATCCCCAACACAATAATATAAAATTAGATTTTCTGAAAGATGAAAACTGGCTATATCTTATAAGAATTAGTGAATTGGAAGAAGGCGAATTTAGGACATTGGGATTACTGGGTTTTTATAGTACTGAAAATTTGTATAACAATCCCAATATTTTGTTGTCAAAACAATTATTAATGCTTTTGCGGCGCGATATGGGCAAATTCATAAAGAAACACCATAAAAACGATGAATTTGCGGCTTTGCGACATGCCGAAATAGCCAAACGCTTTACTTATTTGGCAGGACACGGAAGGCAGACAATGCAACGTTTGGCAAAAGAAGATATAGTATTTAGAGACGTTATTGGAACAATGGACAAGCTACAATATCTGTATGCTACAAAAAATTTACATATAAAGCATTTAGATTTAAGAGATAATAATAATACAAAAAAAGCCGAAGAAAAAAATCAGAGTGAATTAATGCAATCTTTTATACCCATTAAAATTAAAGCGGAAGATATAGAAGGTATTATTAATACTTATGTGAAAAAAATTTACTTGAGCAAAAATGTTGAAAATAGCGTAGAAATAAAAATGACTGACGAAATGACTAACGATTTAAACAATTATGATACATGTGGAAAAGTTAATGTGACAATAGCTAATGATTTCTCTTTCAACAAAGAAATTTTATTGTTTATTATTTTTGAAATGGTAATCAATGCAAAAAAGAATCGTTGGCATTGTATAAAAAACAACAATGGCAGGTGTATGTCGTGTAAAAATTTTATTCATATCGAAGTAAAAAAAGACAATGATAAATTAATAATAAAAATAGAAACGACAGGAACACAAATAGGTAATTTCATTAAATCTGACGGATACAAACGCTCAATTATGGAAGCCATTAACGACGGTAACCCAATTAAAGAAAGTTCTCAAAACGAAGGCATTTATCTTATTACAAAGATATTAAACCAGCTAAACAATGACAATGAAATAAAAATGGAAAGCAAGGAAATAACAACGTCCGATGTTGACAATCGTACCGATTGTACTCATCCTTGTGAACACCAATGCAAATTGTTTGTAAATACTGTTACAATAACCATTAAAGAACAAAAAGGATAAGAATGAAAATATTAATTATAGAAAATCAATGGATTGAATTTGCACAAATATGTGAAAAATTATGCAGCAATGGTTATGATATATTGTTAGATATCACAGACAACACTGACAACACTGAAGAAATTCGATGTGTGTGTTGGGGTACTGATGATAATGAACAAAAATTCATATCATTAGCTACAAAAATTCGTATTTGGGTTGATGAAGACAATGGTTATACGCAAGAATATAGAAACAAAGCATTCGCGTTAATTTCTGAACTTGCCAAACGAGCCGACATAATCATTATAGACCACATTCTTGGCGGTTCATACAGTTGCCTTACCGGTATTGATTTGGCTGAAAAATTAGTTGAAGATATTGGAATCGAAAAAATGCCACCTGTACTTTTTCTCAGCAAAACAGAAAGTAACGAGAAAAATTTGAAAGACAGATATGAAAACACATATATCAGAGAAGGAAAAGAAAAATCAGGTTATAAAAAATTTATCATGGGAAAATATCAAAAACAGAATTCATCTTTAAAAGACGATGAATTGAGAAACAAAGTAAATGCTCATACAAAATGGGTACATAAAGGTTATTTTGGCGATGAAATTCTGCAGCCCGAATATATCGAAAAGTATGTAATAGAAGAAGGGATTGAAGAGTTGTTGCCGAAAAATATCAGGCAAAAGTTAATAGAAAAACTTACGGAATGGAAGAATAGCGAAGTGCCAAATTGCAGTGATATTAGAACAAAAATTAACAATTTACTTTCTATTTTAAATGCAGAAACAGATATTAAGTCTGAAATTAAACAATATATTTTAGAAACGAATTTATCTGATAACAATATAGCGGGCTTAGACGTTAATAAATTAAAATAACTAAAAATGGGAGTCAAGAAATTTTGTAAAGATTTTAATATCAAAAATCAACTATTTTTAAAGGGAAGTGAAATATTCTCTTTTATTATGGGTGCGATTGCAGGTTTTTTAGCGGAAATCATTTTTGGAGATTATGTATGGTGGTATATCATATTACAAGCAATGATATTATTAATAATAATGATATTATGCATAATTATAATACAAATTAGCGCAAAATTTAATGCACACTATTATGCTTTAAATAAGAATTTTCAAGAAGCAAAAAAAAATATTTATGAGAATGAATCAACAAGACTATTTGGGAAAAACTCAAAGAAAATAATAAAGTGTATAATTCCGTCTATATTTTTATTTTTTGTTATTCTTTTTGGATGTGTTTTTTTCATACATAAATCTGATAATGACAAAATAAATCTTCAGGTAGAGTTTAATCAAATCAGACAACACGATTCAATTATTATCAAACAACTCGAAAATATAGAACAAAAAAATGACATATTGCAGCAACAAGTAAATGAGAATTTCACCATCCTCAAACTCCAAAACCAACAACAACACAACGCCGACAGCATACTTAATAACAAATTAGATAGCATAAATAAAAACGCAAAAATTTCTACTGTCATATTTTAGGTATCGATTTTGCGAATACAATGATTTCCCGCATCGCCAATACAGATTGCTCTCAGAGTCGAAATTTATTTGCCTCATGTTATAAAACTGCGCCTGCTCCAGTTTGCCATCCCGACTGTGCTATCAGTCCAAAGTTCTGCGCTAAGCAACATAACAGTGAAATCACGAAGAATAACAGGCAATACCGTAATGGCGTCGGTAGCTTTTTCGCCACCGGGCGTAGTTGCCGTACCAAGCGCCAATCCTTCTATTTTCGCCTGTCGAAGCATCAACATGGACAATGTCCGGAGCGTTGCTGTTCCATGTAACAGGCGCTATGTTCGCCTCCACTGTTCCTTTGTCGCCCAGAACCAAATTGAGCGTTGCCGGAGTAACTTTTAATGGAGGCGTCACCACATTGGGATAATTCTCTTCATCCCCATTGCAGGAGATGATTAATACGACCAAGCGTTGCTAACGCTAACATGCTTGCTTTCACTTTTGAACTTTCATTCATTATGTTTAGAATTTAAGGATTTTATTGTTTAATAAATTCATTTTTTCAAGTATGGGACGACTTTTATACCGTGTTTTATGTTATGCGAGTGTCGCATCCCATGCTATGCGAGTGTCGCGTCCCATGCTATGCGAGTGTCGCATCCCATGCTACGCGAGTGTCGCGTCCCATGCTATGCGAGTGTCGCGTCCCCAATTGTCTGAACTGTGATTTTTGTGATTAGTATGATTAACATGATTTTTAATGTTGACACACCCTTCACAGTGATTTTTGTCAATCTGTAGACAAAAACCGAATTGCAGTTCAAACTTTTCATACTCTTAATTTTTTACCTGACTGTTAGTTCTGAGTTTACAAAACGGTTAATGTTTTATCAAATGTCACTGTACGTGGTTCTTTCAACGGAACATTTCCCGAAGAAAACTGTGTTCTCACCTGCACAAAATATAGCCCGGTTTCCAACTGCGGAACGACAATCACTAATTCAGATGGTTTGTTGTCGACAATTTCGTCGGCATCGACTTTGATTTGTTCCCCGATAGCTTCGTTAATAAAATAATTTTAATTTTGAGGATTTGGAAATTTGGAAAGAAGATACGCGCCTTCGCTCTTTCGCGCCTTCGCTCTTTTCAAACTTTATGGCGGAACAAAAGGCGTCAGGGAAATAATCAAACAGATATGGTCGATGTTTAATCCTGTGGACGAAGCTTTTGTAAGAACCGTCTTTAACCTTAAAAAGGAAGATTTGATATGTTACGAACGGAAACGGTTGAGGGAAATATATTTGAACTCTTAAAAAAAGAGATTAACGGAATAAAAGTTGATTGCATCCAAAATTTTCATGTAATTTTGCAGTCGATAATATTAATGATATAATGATTATATAAAATGGAAACAGTATTGAAAAAAAGAGTATTAGACGAAGAAATGCGCGACAAGGTGAAGTTTATTACCTTCATTATTCCGCAATTTGCCCGCGCCGTCAAGATGGACAAGCAGGAGGCATACCTTTATCTTAAAAAATACGGTGGGCTTGACTTCCTTTTCGAACACTGGTGGACTTTGCATACCGAAGACCCATTTTGGGCAATACGTAGCCTGTACGAAGTTTGCCGCGATAATGGCGGATTGAAATGAGAGTCTTTCACGGCAGTTACACGGCTATCGACAAGATAAACCTTTCGAAATGTCAGCCGAAAAGGGATTTCGGACAAGGTTTTTATGTTACCAAAATACGTTCGCAGGCAGAGTACTGGGCAAAACGAAAAGACAGGAAAACGAAAGGCGTTGTCACCGAATTTGACTTTCACGAATATGCTTACAGATATGAAAAATTAAAACTCCTTCGTTTCGACGGCTATTCCGAAGAATGGCTCGACTTCATTATGCTCAACCGCGCCAATGAGCAGAAAGAACAGGCGCATGATTACGATATAGTAGAAGGTCCTGTAGCAGACGATGCCGTTACAAGGAGAATTTTCGAATATCTGCGCGAAGACCTGACTAAAAGACAATTCCTCGAAGAACTCAAATTCAAAAAGCCGACACATCAGATATGTTTTTGCACCGTTCAGGCATTGCTGATGCTCACATTCATAAACGACGGCGTCGACGGGGAAATTATTTACACCGACGACGATGTTGTTGAAACGCTCATGGAAGAATTCGGATGGACGGAAGAACAGGCTACCGACAAATATTATCTTTCGGAAACCCACGCCAAATTCGTGGACGAATCTACCGGACTGTACCAAAAACCGTGGCGCGAAATATACGAACTTTTTTTGCAGGAGTTGAATTTGATAAAATAATCGAATTTTGACATGAATGATGGAAAGCACGAAAGGTAGAAAGGTAGAAAGGAGGAAAGGTGGAAAGGTAGAAGAAGAAGAAGAAGAAGAAGAAGAAGAAGAAGAAGAAGGGGTGCATTCCAAATTGTCGCATCGCATTCGGCGTGGCCAGTTAGCGAATAGAAAAACACCGAAGGTGTTCAATATGAATAACCCCGAACAAGCGCAACGCAGTTCGGGGTTAAGCCAACCCCGCACATCAACACCGAAGGTGTTGAACTACTTCGTAGTTACAAGGGGTATCGACCTGCCCCGAACTGCGCTACGCTTGTTCGGGGTTATTCATATT
>JAIROC010000554.1 GCA_031257735.1 Bacteroidales bacterium
GGGAGAAGCATGCAGCAGAAATCAGCAAAGGATTCACAGCACCGGACGTTAGTGGCGCGTACATAATGCTGTTGCGCGGCAAAAACGGCATAGTCAGATATAAAATAGTGGTAAATTAAAAGCGAAATTGGGGCTTAAAGGACAAAAATTCGGATACCATGGTTCATTAAAATCGTTATTCTTTGGGCTTTCTGAAATTGATAATATTTTGGTGATTATGGTTGATTTTGTAGGCATAAGGATAACCAAACGGGTAAAGTGGTTTATTATTCTGTAATAAGACAGTTGTGCCGACAAACTCAAAACCGCAATTTAGCATCAATTTGACAATGTCTGCCTGTACGCAAATTTCAACTTTATCCACCGTAAAATCACTTATAATTATTGATATGTATTTTCCTGTATTCAGTACGGCAAAGCATTTTTTCATTATTTGCTCAAACGACAGTAGAAAATCTTTGTAATCGTATTTATTTCCTAAATCGTTGTCGTGTTCCGAATAATATTCAACACCTGTGCGGCTGCCATTTCTAAAACCTTTCTCACTTTGTTTTCGTAGCCCCTCACCTTTGTTTCGTAAAATGTTGTGGTAAGGAGGGGAAGTTACAATATAATCAACGGAATCTATTTTTTTTAGAACTTTATCAGCATCGCCGATATAATATAAAAAATCAATATCCTTTGTAAATTTCTTTTTGCTTAATCGTTCTATTGCCAAGCATTTATATTCTTCACTCAAATCAATGCCAATACCAACTCGTTGTAAATTGTTTGCCGCAATCAGAGCTGTACCACTGCCGCAAAAAGGGTCTAAAACACTCATCCCTTTTTTAGTAAACATACTGATTAACTTCATTATGTCTTTAATCAGGAAAGGTGCAGGGTGTTTGAAAGCATCCTTATCATCAACGCACTTTTCCGACAGCCAAAAACTTTTTGTAAGTTTCAGCCATTCTTTGCCTGTAAGGTCATTTAATTTATTTCTGCTGTCAATTTTTCCTTCCATTCTTTAAAGTTCTTTTGTAAACGTATCAAGAAGTTGCAGGTCAATTTTTCGTGAGGATTTTATACTCTCAACTTCGCTGTAATAAATGTATTCCCAATTATATTTTTTAAAGTTATCAGTAAAAAGCGGGTCATTGATTCCTAAAAATTCGTCTTTACGTTCGTCGGGGATAACCATAAGTTTTGGAATTGCAATCTCTGCATTTGACGCTCTTTGAATACCCGAAGTGAATTTTGTAGTATTCTCGACTTCAATTATATACTTGATTTCATTGTCTTGTAACCAAAGCATATCAATCATTGCTATTCTATCAATTTTGCCTTTTTCCAAAGGTAAGAAACTCAAATCTTGCAAGTCCGCAAATTCAAATAGTTTTTTGCCGTTGTAATTTTCCGATTGTTCTCTTTTTCCAATAAATACCTTATAGCCCATTTTGTGTCCGATTTCTGACAAATAATAAAGCATCCTGGTATGTTTCGTATAATCCGTTTCCAATTCCATACGGCAATACAACCACTTGCCGTTTGATTGTGTTGCGTATTTTTTTAA
Source organism: Bacteroidales bacterium (assembly GCA_031257735.1). Lineage (GTDB taxonomy): Bacteria > Bacteroidota > Bacteroidia > Bacteroidales > WCHB1-69 > JAIROC01. The sequence goes on from JAIROC010000554.1 coordinate 1,556, forward strand.
TATTTTGTCAATGGACTTAATGTCGGGTGTTAAGCCATTAGGATAGCGTTGAAAAATGTCGCCTAAAACATCGTCTAAACTTACGGCTGTTTTTCTGCGGAGTAGTGCCACAATAGAATCTTCTACTCTGTCTGTCAATAATTTATCGGGATATTTAATATGATTTGCAGGATTTACGAACCACCAGTAATTGCCTGCTTTGTTGTCTTCATTGGTTTCTATTGTGAAAATATCACCAACTTGCTTTTCTAAAATGTGCTGAATGTTATTATCAAAATTTTCCAAATTGAAACCTGCACTTGAGATTTCTGCCAAGATGCCGTTAAACAGGAATTGGTATGGCGTTGGTTCGTTTCGTAAGGCAATAATTTCTATTGCTTTTGCCAAAACAAAGGACTCAAATTCTGTTTCATCATTTCTGATTTGTGTTGTTGTTGATTTTACACACCGAATGTAAAAATCTGTTCCCGAAGTTCCATAAGGATTGGCAACATTTGCCTCGCCTGTCCTGCGATTTTGTTGGTGTATCACTCTTTCAATTTTGAAACCTGCAAGTGTTATTGATTTTAAGAATGCGTTCCAAATCAGCAATTCTTTATTGTGAAAAGTAAATACAATCTTCCCATCCTCTTTCAAAAGTTTATACAAGTTTTTAAGGGCATTTGTAAATCGTTGTTTGTAAATACCAATTTCTATCACATCTTTTTTAATAGTGATTTCCGCTTCTAAATTTGGATTGTATTTAACATCATAATGTTTCAACCAATTCAACCAAATAAGCGATAAATCAAGATATTGTACCAAACCTCCATAAGGCGGGTCGGTCATAATAAAATCTATTGAGTTTTCAGGAATATAGTCTAAAATAGTGTTTATATCAATTGTACCATATTTAATGTCAAAACCGGAAAGTTTGTTTTTCTGTTTATTGCTATAACTTACATTCATGACTTTTGGCAATTTGCCTAAATAGCCGGCGACCGAAGATAAACAACTCTCCACTGACTGCTTGCCAAAACAACTGCCGCGAAAAACCATTAAAGCATTCATTTCCATTTTTCGAGCCGCACAAATGTAGGCAGAACGCCCCCAACTTGTAGAAAAATCACGGTTTGCCGCTTCCCGTCTTGGGACAGACATTTTCGTACAAAGGTGTAATGTCTGAATAAAGCCAAACAACAACTGTTTTTTTAAATCCTCGTCTTGATATTTTAAAATCTCGTCAAAAATCTTTGACAGCACATACAAATTTCGTCTTGTCCATAGATTTGAAAAATTGTTGCCGCCAATACACTGCAAGAAGTTTGCAGAGAAAGACGGCGATTGCGGAAATAATTCGTCGGGATACCAAAAAGGAATATCTATGTTATTTAATTTATTGCTCTTTTCAATATCTTTATCATTTGGCTTTGAGAGGTAACGTTTTGGTTTCTTTTTAGAATTTTGTTTTTTATTTTCTTCGATACCTACTTCGTAAAGTTTTCCACTGTCCCACTTATAACAAACAACTTCTTCCAGATTATTTCCATTGCGGGATTGTGTGAAAAAGTATTGTTTATAGATTTCGTCATTTTCAACAGTGAACCATATTTTATTTACAGCCGTTTTGAATTTATTTTTATCAAACGGATTAGACATTACCTCAATTATGAAAGAGGTTAGCGGATTTAAATCAAAAGCGATTGCTTTTTTGTTCGCTTTGACTGCTTCAAACACACTAATTGCACTACCCGCAAACGGATCTAAATACAGTCCATTTTCGGAAGTATAGTTTGCAATATATTTACGCCAAATATTGTGTGGCTTTTTACCCCAATACTTCATCGCCGTATAAATCGGCGGGCGAACATCCTCTACTAATGCGTAATTCAACTCTTCCATATCCATAATTCAGGCGACTGGTTTTAAGTTCGTAAATGCTACACGAATTTTTAGCGTGTTGCAGGCATGATTATTCATTTCGATATGCGTCAAAAGGGCATAGAGTATATGACATATCCGAATTACTAAAATTTTGCATTGTAAAATTACAAAAAAAAATCAATTACTATCGGCTTTCTATCAGGGCAGACCTTAAACAAGTTTGAAAACCTGAGATTCTTATTATGCTCCGTCTCAGATTACACAGGGTCAACGCATTTAAAATCTTTAAACAATTGATTATAAGGCATTTATGAAGATTATTTTTGATGAAAATTTATAAAAATTTACGCCTATAATCCATTCATTATCAGCGAATTATC
>JAIROC010000599.1 GCA_031257735.1 Bacteroidales bacterium
GGCCATGCTCCCACAGCCTGTGCATTATCTTCAATAATTTTCAAATTATATTTTTTTGCAATCGCTTCAAGTTCATCGGACCAGCAAATTCGTCCATATAAATGTACAACCATAATCGCCTTTGTTTTAGCGGTGATAGACTGTTCGATTAAAGAAATATCCAGATTATAAGTTCTAATATCCGGCTCCACCAATACCGGTTTTAAGCGGTTATCCGTAATTGCAAGAATTGATGCAATATAAGTATTAGCGGGAACAATCACTTCGTCGCCTTCCTGCATAATTTCCAACTCAATGTATGCCCGCAGAATCAACCGCAGAGCGTCTAATCCATTTGCACAAGCCACAGTATTTTTGACTCCAATAAAACCGGAGTATTGCTGTTCGAATGTTTTCACTCTTTCGCCCAGTAAGAACCAGCCTTTATCAATAACTTCCGCCGCGACTTGCTTCAATTCACCGGCATATTGTGCGTTTATTTTTTGTAAATCAAGGAATTTAATCATCTCATTGTAATGATTATTTAATAAATAAATAAGTATAAGTAGAATATAATGGATACCTTTCTCAGGGTAACCATGAGGTTATTTTGTTTGCTCTTGAGAAAAGATTATTTCCGGTTTTTCCCTTCCCATTCCCATGCATCTATCTTTTGGTACATACGTTTTCAAAAATAATGCCTGGCGTAGTATTCATCTCACAGTCCAATCCAATTCTCGTAAAAGAAATTGATAAATATCAGTCCATGGTTTTTTATACAAATTGGAAGAAGAATCAATTAATGTTTTATAGGTTTCAGATTCAAAATAAATATCCAGAGCTTGTTGTTCCGTTATTCCGTAATCAATGACAAGAGTTCCGATTATAGCCTCATCAATATCATCAATAATCAGTTCCGATTTATTAACTGCATATTCAATCATTTGTAATGATTCTACAGTACACAATGCTATTTGATGCGTGTAGCGGGAAAACTTCAGTTCCTCTAAAAAATTGGTTTTAGATATTGTACCGTTGAGATAGGCAAAAATACGACGAGTAATTTTATCATCAGCGACAGGACCTTCCACTATATCGTAATCGTGAGCTTGTTCAAGACTTGTGTTCAAGCGGTTTAAAACAACAAAATCAAGCCACTCTTCGGAATAATTGTCGAAACGAAGTGTTTTGAATTTATCATAATCGTATGCATATTCAATAAAATTAAATTCAGTCACAATGCCTGTCGTATTATTCTTGCCTCCGATTCGTTTCGCCCAATATTCTGCCTGAGAACGAATTTTAGTAACATAAAATCCTCGTCCGAAATCTCTACCCGGTTGACATTTTGCAATATCAATTTCATTTATTGTCGTATAACTGCCATGATAGACTTTCATCGCAATCCTCCATTTTTGCGGCACACTTCGTATAAATCACGCGCTGCCCAAAATGGATTATCGGTATGTAATGCCCACCAGTGTTCAAAAAGATAATCTATTCCGCCGTATTTTTTTAGATATTGATAGGCTTCTTGTCTGTTCATCTTGAACGAACGGGCAAAATAAGGAATTATGAACGTGACGAAACTGATTCTGTCGCTCGTTTCTTTGTCTAATCTCTTTTTTTTCAATACTGTTTCCATTTCGCAATCATTAAAATTACTGCGTGCAAAAGTAAAAAAAATTCCTTATTCCGACCAAATTTCTCGTAGCTCGTAGCGCCAAAATCATATATCTCTTATATATTTTGCCGGACTGCCCATCCATAACTGTCCGGCTGGAATATCTTTTGTTATTAAAGAACCGGCGCCAATCATAGATTTTTCTCCTATTGTAATTCCGCCCAATATTACGGAACCAGCGCCAATAGAAGCTCCTTTTTGTATTTTAGTCCTTAAAAATTTATCGGGATACTGTTTTGAACGGGGATATTTATCATTTGTAAACGTAACATTTGGTCCGATAAATACATCATCATCTATCTCAATTCCATCCCACAAATAAACGCCGGATTTTATTGTAACATTATTTCCAATTTTTACATCATTTTCAACAAAACAATGAGCACAAATATTGCAATTAGAACCAATTTGTGCATCTTTCAATACTACACAGAATTGCCAAATATTGGTGTTTTCTCCAATTTGCACTGATTGAACATTGGCTAACGGATGAATCTGTTTCATATTCTTTTATACTCCAAAAATTCCTCATAACTCCTTATATAATCCGCCTCCTCATATTTATGCGAAGCCAAAACCAAACAGACAGAACCGGACGAAAAATCGTATAGCTCGCGCCAAATACCCGGAACGATAAGCAATCCCTGATAAGGTCTATTCAGTAAAAATGTCCTTTTCACATTTCCATCGTCAACCGTAACCGAAAAACTTCCGCTTGCCGCAATGATAAGTTGTTGTAATTCCTTGTGAGCATGACCGCCGCGCGATTCTCCGCCCGGGATGTCATATAAATAATAAGTGCGTTGTACGCCAAAAGGAATTGTTTCGTTATTTTCCACCACCGAAATATTTCCTTTCTCATGGTGATGTTTATCCAATTCTATAATTGTACAATTGTAAACAGTTGATTCTTTCATCTCACAAATCGTTTAAATTCTTCGTAATCATAAATATAATCATTTTTTTCATAATATGTTGACGAAAGTAATAGAGCCAGCGAATTTGTCGAAAAATTCTTCATTTGTCTCCAAATGCCTTTGGGAACATACAGTCCGTAATACGAACGGTTTAACAAAAACACATTTTGTTCTGTTCCATCATCCAACAACACATCGAAACTGCCGGACAGGGCAACAATAAACTCCTGATTTTCTTTATATGCATGACCGCCGCGCACTTCTCCTCCCGGCACATCATATATCCAATAAGTTCGTTTTATCTCGAAAGGGATATGATTTTCTTCTTCAATAAAAGACAGATTGCCTCTGTTATCTATTATTTTAGGAAGATTTATGATTCGTATATTGTTTGACATATAAATTTTATTTGAAAAATTTTCTTTTTCAGAACTTGTCGCTTCATCCGGACTAATAATTGTTATTAATTCGGCGTAACTAAGGACGCGTCAAGTAATAAATGTATCAATAAGATATATCCAGATTACTTCGCTTTGATTTTTCCGCTTTTTCTCGGCTGCCCCCAATCGCTTCGCTTCATTGGGGGTAACAGCGATTG
>JAIROC010000606.1 GCA_031257735.1 Bacteroidales bacterium
CCTGAGTAGTTGCAATTTTTTTAATTTATGTAATAATTTAATTTTAAGATATATATTCGAAATGGTCGTCTCGCGTATGCTGCAAACAGAGATGCGGGACGCGTGCGAAGGTCTTCGCATGGGGCAATCACACCTGAAAGATGCATGCGAAGGTCTTCGCACGGGACATTCACTCCTGAAAGATGCATGCGAAAGCCTTCGCACGGGATATTCACACCTGAAAGACGCATGCGAAAGGCTTCGCATGGGATATTCACATCTGAAAGCCCCAATCCCGCCATTTTTTTGCCGGAACTCCTTATTTGCTGTGGTAATATGGGATTGGTTATGGAAACATAATTCCGGACTGACGGGAGTGTGATATGTAAGTACTCGCAGTACGCAACTGTGTATAATATGTAACTGTGTGCAGGCATATTGCAGAGATGAAGTAAACAATCCATAAAAAACACTTTAGTCTTTAATTCATTTATGTACAGATCAAAAAAAACTTGATTGAAATGTTTGTCCCTTATTGCTTACAGGTTCTTTTGATAACAGTTTCTTTATCATTTCAGTCATATTTTCCGAATCAATTCTGATTACAGTACTATCTTCGAGAAGTTTTCTATTGAGGTCAAACATTGGATTTTCCGCATGTTTCGCTTTGTTATAGATTACAGCTCTTTTAATTCCGTATTCTTTGGCATACTCCATTGCCAAACGCGCACCGCTATCCAATTTCTTTCCGTCAATTTTCCACCGTAAAGCAGAATCCTGAGCATAACTTGCAGCCAAAACTATGGCGTCACAAAACAATGCTTGCAATCTGTCCCGCTCTTTATACTGACTGCTTAACTCCATTGGCGTTTTAAAATCATTGTAATATTCAGTTACAAGAAGTCCTCCTTCTTTTACGATTTTAGATGCTAAATCTTTATTTCTTGTCGGCAAGATATTATTTAGCGGACTTGGCAAAATGGCAATTGTTTTCCCTCTTTTTTCCAAAGCGGTTTCGTGTGCAATCGAGTCGCAACCCAATGCCAAACCGCTAACGATAGTAGCGCCGTGCTTTAGAATTTCAGCAGTTACCATTTTCTCAGACAGTTCTATTTTTTCGTCGGGATTAAGTAATCCGATAACCGCAATATTCAGGTTAGATTTATCCAGCAAATCTATATTGCCTTTGTAAAAAAGAAATATAGGTTGATCGCTTTCTTTTACATTACCACGATAACCCGGAAAATTTTCGTCCCCAAGAGCAACAATTCCATCGCAATAATTTCCCAACGCATTGAACTGATTTTTGAGTTGTTTTTTGATAGTTTCAAAATCAACAACGCTAATTTCTTTATCTTGCTTTGAGTTTTTGTTCAATAATGAAACAATCTTTTCAACTCCTTCATTACCTTTCAGATTTTTTACAATCCTCACTCGACCAATACCTTTGAAAGTTTTGGCGGCTAATATGTTTAGAGCATTTTCCGTGTATATCATATCAAAATGTTTTTAAAAATTTATTTATTAATATTCAAAATCGTAAATAGTCATCTTGCCTATTGGGTTACAAAGGTACAAAATTTTTTAATACACTCTTGGTACAGTTTTCCCAACTGCATAGAAAATAACAGAATGAGCGCCTTTATCTAACAAGGCTTGAATACAATCTTCGTCAATGTTGATGGATTTGGTGTATAAATCGTCTATCAGCAAAATATCTTGTCCAATAACGCTGTCCGAAATAGTACAAGTTTCCGCAGTTATTCCGGGGTATGGTAAATGGCCATCTCCACCATATCCTCTTTGAAACAAATGCGTTGTTATTGTGTTTGTATGGCGAATAATGTAAGTCGTTCCATTAATAAATCCATTAAGTCTATTTGTTACATCTGAAATTGTTTGCCTGAACAACATTTGATTTCTAAAATAAAAATTTTCTGCTTTTGCTCTGGGTACTACACAAACAGTAAGATTGTTTCTCCCTGTCGTTCGAAGAATGTGCGGCAAATCGGTATTCAAAATTTGACTTAAATCCATCGTTGCTTGACGTAACACATCTTCATTTGTGTTATTAAATTGATTCTTAAGTGTACAAATGATATTTTCAACTGTTCCGATTCTTTGCCTTTGTTCTGTATTTCCTCCTAAATAATCGGAGTGATAAAATGCATCAATAGCTCTTGAAATAAATCGTCCATGTTGCTGAGTTCCTGTTCTCGGATCTGTAAACCGACTATTTTCTGATTGAATAGTAAATCGTTGTGGCATATTATTATAAGTTTATAAGTTCTACGATATTATCACTTGGTATGCCTGCTCTTATTGCATCATCAATTTCTATTTTTACGTTTTCAAATACAATAATTGACTGTGGCAAAATATTTAACTTCGCAATGGCATTGCTAAATTTGTTAATATGAACTGTATTGTCAGACAATTGTCGGCAAAAAATATTGCTGAATTTGTCTTCGAGACTGTGATATTTCAATGTTTCCATTGCTCTGTTTTCACGACAGTTTGTAACTAGCGCTGTTTTGTTTGTTTTTGAATATTTGCAAAGAATATCAAACATCTCTTTTATAAGTTTAGTTTCAGATAAAAAGTTGTTGTAGCAACGTTCTTTTTCATTTATGATATTCTCATATTCAGATATAGACAAACCGGGAATTGTTCTTCTAAGTTCAGTACGATCAAACCGTTGTTCGGGATTATATATCAAATCCGTGTGTTCATTTGTAACCGATTGTATTGCTTTTTTGTATGACAGAAAGTTTGCATAATTGGTATCAACTAATGTTCCGTCCATGTCGAAAAACAGAATTGTGTTTTTTGTTATTTTGCTTTCTATATTCATTTTTCTTCCTCCATTTTATCAATCTTCCACTGATTTTCCTGTTTTGTCGATAAAAAAACTTTTGCCATTCAATTGTACCCAAGCAAATCCGTCGGAAAAATTCTCAGCATAATCGTATTTCAAAGGAATGACTTCTTTGCCCGTTTTGTCGACATAGCCATATTTACTATTTAATTTTACACGAACATGCCCTTCGGAAAAAGACCCAATAGAATCGTATTTCAAAGGAATGACTTCTTTGCCTGTTTTGTCAACATAGCCATATTTACTATTTAATTTTACACGAACAAGCCCTTCGGAAAAATTCTCAGCAACATCGTATTTCACAGGAATGACTTCTTTGCCGGTTTTGTCGGTAAACCCCCATTTGTTGTTTAATTTTACACGAACAAGCCCTTCGGAAAAAAAATGCCCAACATTATCGTATTTCACAGGAATGACTTCTTTGCCGGTTTTGTCGACAAGACCACCTTTACCGTTTAATTCTACACGAACAAGTTTTTCGGAAAAAGACCCGGCCCAATCGTATTTCACAGGAATGACTTCTTTGCCCGTTTTATCGACATAACCATATTTACCATTCAATTGTACACGAGCAAGCCCTTCGGAAAAATCCTTAGCATAATCGTATACCTCATAATCGTATTTAAAAGGAATGACTATTTTGCCCGTTTTGTTGACATAGCCCCATTTCTTTTTTAATTTTACATGAGCAAGCCCTTCAGAAAAAGACACAGCAGCATCGTATTTCAAAGGAATGACTTCTTTGCCCGTTTTGTCGATAAACCCCCATTTGTCGTTCAATTGTACGGGAGCAAGCCCTTCGGAAAAAGACCCAGCATAATCGTATTTCAAAGGAATGACTTCTTTGCCCGTTTTGTCAATATAGCCATATTTACCATTCAATTGTACACGAGCAAGCCCTTCGGAAAAAGACCCAGCACCATCGTATATCGAAGGAATAACTTCTTTGCCAGTTTTGTCGATAAACCCCCATTTACCAGTCAACTGGTTAGCAGCAACAATCCCGGAAAAAACCTTAACATATTTGCCATTCAAGAGTACGGGAGCAAGCCCTTCGGAAAAAGACTCAGCATAATCGTATTTCAAAGGAATGACTTCTTTGCCCGTTTTGTCAATATAGCCATATTTACCATTCAATTGTACACGAGCAAGCCCTTCGGAAAAAGACTTAGCATCATCGTATTTAAAAGGAATGACTACTTCACCCGTCGTTTTGTCGATATAGCCACATTTAGCACCCTCCCTTGTCGATGTTAACTCCTGCTCTTTGCAAGCCATAAATGCTGTTATTATTAGCAAAATAAACAATCGTGTTTTCATATTACTTTACTTTTAAAAATATTTTTCCTACTCGTCCGGCTTTTCGGATTCGCCCCGTTTTTCGAATGGTATCCGGTCTCCATTGTGCTGTTGTTATCAGCGCACTGTCTGATTTTTTTTAAATCTTTGTACATACTCTTAATTATTATAATAATTGCTAAATAAATAATCATCTATATAGTCCTGTAATTTTGGGTTGTTGCTGTCAAAAATTATATTTGTAAATGTTTTCGGCATATCGGCAAAACCGACATACGCCCCATAGAACATAAATGCAATTTGTTTATGGGCGATATTCTTCGCGACAAGCATTTTATTGATTTGTTCATGTCCCTGCAACTTCATAAAAAAAACAATTAAATTTGCCAATACCGCATTTTCGGGAAACTTGGTTAAAGTATCTGTTTTGCCGGTACGGTACGAATAGTAATTTCGCAAAACATCTCTTTCCTGACTGTCGGCAGGTAATTTTTTTCCGATACAAGTCAGAATGTCTAAAATATTTTGTTCGGAATAATTACCTGATTTTCCTTGCGGTTGCGCCAATATTGAATTTAAAGCAACGACAAGCAAATTCAAGTCGGTTTTATTGAAATTATCCGGAAATATTGGCGGAAATTTAATTACAAAGTTTGAGTATTCCTTTTTGTGACTAAAATAATGGCAGGATAAATTTTGAATATCTATTTCAAATGAAATATCAGGAAAATTATTTTCCCTGTTGTTTTGGGACAGGAAAAAATTCGTTGTTTTCTTTATGATTTCATATAGATATTCGGAAATTCTACTAAACTGTTCGCTTATAGAAGTGTCGTATTGCGTAAATCCAAATATAAAATTACGCAGTTGTTCCGTTTGACAATCTGCTTTTTGCTTCAATTCTTTATATTCCGGATTGTTTTTCAATTCGTCAATCAACTGTTTTAATTCTTGTTTGCGATTATATTTATCAGAACCTTTTTTGTAATACTCACGAGTTTTACCTTTTGCGTTACCTTTGGTTTCTTCTTCTTTTTTTATTGCTTCCAATTCTTCTTTAAAAAAAGTAATCTCGTGTTCACATTCGTATATAGAAAGTTCTCTCTTTGTGTTTTCAATTTCTTTTTGCACTTTTTCATATTCGTGTTTATAACTGGGGCTTCTTTGCTCTTCCAAATCCGAACAACGCATTTTGTTTAGATTGTCTATTTCCTCTAATCTCAAAATAAGTATATCGAAAACATCCGAGTTTTTACCAAAGATTTCAACATATATTTTTGAGCAATCCCTGATTTGTTCGCGAACCCTGTAAAGCCAGTCAGTCTGGTATTGTTCCGATAAAACAATATCCGTGTGACTGCTGCCAACTCTGTTTCTCAGTTCGGATAACTTGGAAACCAAACACTGTTCTTTTTCGCCCAATGTTCCGAGCAAGCCAATTAAATAGCCATAAATTAATCCTTTAATTTGATTGAATGCCTTGTCGAAAAAAGGCTGCAATTCTTTTTTATCGGAAAGCATTTTTGATTGATAATACGCCGGTTTGCCAATAATTTCATCAACAACAAAGTCCGATTTGTATTTATTGACGGTTTTTACTTCCAACAGCATAAAAGTATTATTCAAAAACTCATCCATTTTTTCCTTTCGGCTGAAATGTACTTTAAACGAGCCTCTTTTCAAGTAAATGGTTTTGGAGTATTCAAAGCTGGCGGGTCTAATTTTTTTGTCGGTCTTTATTTGAGACAAACTCGAATCCACCAGCAATTCAGGCAATATCTCCAACAAAATATCGGCTTGTACGGCCTCGTCGAACAGGATTAAATTGTTTGTATCCTCGATGTTTTCCTGATTTCGATTAACAGGATTGCCAAAATCACGTTCGTCATAAAACGAAATGGGCGATATACTTTCTGTAGTAAAAACTTCATTCAGATTCCACAGATTGATTGGCATCCAATAACTTTTTTTATCTGCTGTTTTTTTCTTTGCCATAATTTTACTGATAAATTACATCGTTAGGGTCAACATCTTTCAAATGACTTGTGAGTATTCTTGAGTACGTTATGAAAATTCGACTGCTTGACCGTGTTACAGCTACATAAAAAGCATTTCTATCTATACCGTTATCATCGTCGGCAAAAGGAATAAAGACATTATCGAACTCTGTTCCCTTTGCACTGTGAAAAGTAAGAATACAAAGTAAATCGCAATTGGTGAAATTCAAGCTATCAACATTTCTAAACTTTGGATATCTATTTGCCTGTATATTTTCAGGTATATCTACTGTATAGCGAACTTGCGTGCCAATCCCTTTTTCCGAAAAAAAATTATGGACTTTTTCAATTATATTGTTATTTGGCAATAAGATAGCCACATCATCCATTCCTTCTGTATTTATTCTATCGAGAATATATTGTAATTCATCATTTTCCGAATTACATCTTTTGATAATCGGTTTAGGAAAAGACGGATAATCGCTGTTCCCATTGTTTTTTCTGTTATTTGTGAGCAAATCAAGATGTGGCTGCGGTATCTTTTGAGCAACTTTTGCAATGGTTTTGGGTATTCGATAATTGTAATCCAACGTTAGTAATGGGTATTGGAACTCATTCACAATATTATCAATACTTGTTCCTTGGCGGTACAATTGTTGACTTGTATCGCCAAAAATCGTGATTGCCTTGTTTGCCTGTGGAATAAAGTAGTTTTGATAATCGGCAATGGAAAAGTCCTGCCCTTCGTCTATTATCAAGTAATTGACAACACCTTTAGCTTTGAATAAAAAACCACTCGGAATAAAGACGATATTTTCAGCATTGGGGTCAAAATGAAAATCAGGCAGTTCAATTTCCGTAAACCAATGTCTCCTTCTATAAAAACTGTAGTAAAACCTGTTCTCAACCCAATCGTCAAAATCTATTGATACTTTCAACGGATTTTCAACGATTTTTACTTTGTAATCTGAATATTTTTCATCTTCTACAATTGTATTATATACTTCGGAAAAAGCAAAAAAACGAACTTTTCCATCATTTTCTTTAAGTATCAAAATGTTTCTGTCAATATTCCATTGATTCCCGTGATTGTCGATGCAAAACACATCGCCCGAAATTTCGATACCTCTATGTATCCATGAACATTCGTGAACAACTCTGTCTTTATCAAGTCCCAATTCGCTAAGTCCATAACGCACCATTTTTTTTAGCGCGACTGTGTAAACGACGATAACAAATGAATTATCACCCGCTTGCCGTGCGCGATAAATAGCCATGTTTGTTTTGCCGCTTCCTGCAGCGCCTTTCACTATCAAATTATTATTGATAGGAACTCTCAGCGCCCTTTGTTGAGAGGTATCCGGATTTGTGATAAACCAATTTTGTAATCTCATATATTCTTTTTATTGTATTTCCCATTTTTATAATTCTCTTTTTTTATCGTCTTATTTGTTTTTATGTCGATATAAGTCGTCTTACCGTTTCTTAATCCGTTCTTTATTTTCCGTATTTCTTTTATTCCGCTATCATCATCATTGTAGATAAATTTTCCTGAATAGGGTTCTCCGTTTAATTTAAAGTATTCTTCATCTATTTGTTTATTTTGCTCGTAGTTGGATTCGATTTTTACATTCTGATCATAATAGTAAAAAGTCCAAAGTCCAATTCTATCTTCTCTATGGTAGTTACCTGTAACTAACGGTTGGGCGTTATTGTTAAAATGCATAAACTCTCCATCTACGTATTTTGTTGTTCCGTCCGGATTAACAGCAAAAGCAAGCATCACTTCAAGAAAATTGTTGTCCATTTTTTCTGTCTTTTTTACCCGATATTGCAGAGAAACATATTCGTCCTCAAAATAAACTGTTTCTTTGTACCTAAAACTATTGGAGTCCTCATCATAGATTTCATACTTTCGCGCAAGTTTTATTTCTAAACTGTCATACATGATTAATTTGACTAATTTATCGTCGTGAAATTGTATTTTTATTTTCAGTTTATTGTATTGATTCCATGTAACATATTCGCCATTCAATTTTCCATCTTTATAATTGAATGTATCTATTGCGTTTTCGTAATATTTAATCCATTTTCCTTCTTTTTTATCGTTAATGTAATTTCCTTTTTGGTAGAATGGATAAGATTTTCCATATATATCTTTTTCGCTATCGTAGATTGTCCATTCCCCATCTCTTAAGCCATTTTTATAGAATCCCTTGGCTATTATGCTATTGGTGGAATCTCTCAACTCAAATGCTCCATTTAATATATCATCTTTGTAAAAAGCGATTTCATGAACTTTTTGATAAACAAATTTTTTACAAGTATCTAAAGAACTCTTACTGTCGTCATTTTCAGAACAAGGATATTTTTCTTCTTCGAGGTAAGAAAATCTCGTTGATTTTCCATTTAATTTACCATTAGAATAGTTTTGGATAAGAAATAATTGTTCTGAATAAGGCGTCTTTTGCATCTTTTCTCCTTCTATTTGTATAAGGATTACTTGTTCTGAATAAAGCGTCTTTTGCGTCTTTCCTTTTTCTACTATGTCAAGCGAACTTATGTAATAGTACTTCCATTCACCTGTCTCCTGTCCATTTAAAAATCTTCCTTCGCTCTTTAACGAACCTGTTATATAATAGTTTTTCCAATATCCGAATTTAAGTCCTTCGTAAAAACTTCCTTCGTTTATCAATGTTAATCTTGCCGTATCCGTGTTCATCAAACTATTGAATAGACGCCGACTAACATCCAAATATACTTTATATTCTCCGTGAAGTTTGTTGTTTTTATAAGAGCCTAAAATTAACGAGTCTCCTATTATATCCTGAAAGAAGCCATTTTTTACTCCTTGGGAATAGTTGGTGAAAGTCAATAACTGTTCTTTGTCATCTTCTATAAGCAACAGTTTCCACGTTCCATTTTTCTCACCATTCAGGTATTCTCCGATTTGCTTCAATTGTAATTTTCTGTTTTCATTACCGATGTATTCTATATCCATATGTTGTCCATTTTTGATACCATCTTTGTATTCTGTTAAATAAGACCTTTTGCCATCTTCTTCGCAAGCTTTTACTACTCCGTTAATCTTTCCGTTAGCCATTGGGTATTCCAATTTAAGATTTCCATTCTCGTCATACTCCTTGAATAATCCATTTTCCTTTCCGTTGGAATAATTGCCCGTTTTTTTGAGGTTGCCATTACTGTAATAACTTTTTGTTTGTCCGTGAAATTTTCCATTCAGTAATGTATATTCCGTTTTGACTACACCATCATAATAATATTCTGTTTTTTTTCCATTGTCAGCATCATAAATCCCTGCTTTTTTAATTAAAGTTATCTGATATGCAGTTATTTGTGTCGAACTTTTGATTGAATACATACCTGTAATTGACCCATCTATTTTTTGTGTTGAAATTTCGAGTGTGTACTTTGAGTTAGCATAAGTAGATATTAATTCGTCGTCTTTTATTTCGCTGTTCATTAGTTTGAATCCTGACGAAGCGATTGAGTTTTGAATTATAGAATAAGATTCTTTGTTGCAAACAAGATAAGAAATTTTGTTCGGAAGACCCTCATAAATGTACAAGTAAAACCAAGCTTGTGCTTTATTGTCCGCCCCCTTGTTGTAAGACCATGTAATTGTATTGTAATTATATGTGCTTCCTTTTTCTGACTCATAATATGTCCAGTTTTTAGCAAATAAAGTTTGATTTACATCTTCCCAATTCTTTTTGTTACAAAGAGTAAGCAAGTCTGTTAAGGTCAATCTTTGCGCATATATGCCGGAACAACATAATGCTGTCAGAATAAAACATATTGAAATTCGTTTCATACAGGTTATTATATACTTGCCACTAAGCAGTTTTTCTGCTATCATCTTTCCATTCATAATCGAATTTCCTTTTATTTAATTTGTTAATCATTTTTGATATTATTTCTCGAAAATTATTTCATTATTAGCATTATCGATTATTATTTTCACAAATTTTCCCAAAGCCGACTGTCCGAAAAGGAGAGGCGCATTTTGCTTATGAACGACGGATGCCTCGATATTATCCAGTTCCAAATCGCCGATTTTAATTTTCCGCAAACGTATTACTGATCCTTCGACAATATCACCCGAAGCGGTACGGTAGTTGCGTCTATCCCGAAAATCATACTCGTTCAGATACTTGTTTTTCAACATAAAAGCTGCATCCAATGATGATATTGTGATACTTGCAGCCCCTGTATCGAATATGAATTTAAGCGGCAAATCGTTTACAGTACATGGTATTTCATATACTCCCGATTTTAGAGGTTTCGTTTTAACAACGTATCTTTTTATTTCGATTTGTCCGGCTCCCCGAGTTGTTTCTGCCGAAATCTTTTCTGTTTTATCCTTCCATTCCTTGACTAATTCAATAAATTCCGGTATATTTCTAATATTATCCATATCCCTGTCATGTTCAATATGAATGAAATCGCGAAATCCTTTTTCAAAAGAAGTACGAAGATATGCAATCGCTTCCGAAGGTCGATTCATTAGCGAATACAGGCAAGCGGCGTCATAATGATTGCCCGATGTAGGATATTTACTTAATATGGAATCCTGAAGACCGATAGCTTCATTAATCTTCCCTAAATGAAACAGCGCATATTGACGGCAATTTCCTGATTTCTGTATATTTTTTTCCAGTCTTAATACTGTTTGAAAATCTTTTTCCGCCAACTCCTGTTGATTTAATTCTCTTTGATAAAGACGACCACGAGCCACATAAGTATATGCATAATCATTATCTATTTCTATAGCAATGGTATAATCGTTTAAAGCGTCCTGAAAATCGTTTTTAAATTCCTTAACCCAACCACGCATATAATATGCAAAGTTACTCATGGGATCAAGTTCTATAACCTTCGTGTAATCGGCAATAGACGCTTCATAATCTCCTTTCAGACGTTCCGCATTCGCTTTATGCCGATATAAATTCTTATGTTCCTGCAATTCTAATCCTTTATTTAATTGATCAATGGCTTTATCATATTCGCCAATTTCGTTGTAGCATCTACCACTTCTTATGTAACAGGATATTTGAGGCGATGACGACAAATTTTCGACCATGTTATAATCGGCAATCGCTTCTTTATACATTTCTCGCTCCTCATAAAGTGATGCGCGTAAAAAAAGCCAGTATATCTTATCTTCTTCATTCGCTGTTACCACTTGTTTACTGACTTTAGCAAGTACATAAACAGGTTCATACTCGGCATAATAGAGTAATGCAAGTTCGTTATAAGAATCAATTTCGTCATAATACATCCATTCAATTACATCGTCAATAGCCTTGCGATAGTCTTTGTTTTGCGCATAAGCTTTCGACCGATATTCATATATGAGCGGATTTCTGAAGTCAATTTTTTCCAGTCTGTCTAATTCTTTGATTGCATTTTCAATTTGTCCTCTTCCTATCATATTTCTTGCTATCCCTATCGAAGCATTAATATTATCTTTGTCAATATTTAATACTTGTTTCCAATCGGCGTCCGAAGCTGAATAGTTTTCTAAACCATAATAAAGATTCGCCCTGTTAAACAATATATCTGTATTTTTAGGATTAATTTTCAATGCTGTTGCATAATTTTTTAGCGCCTCATCATAATTTTCTATATTAGCATACAAAATCCCCCGTCGAGCATATAAAACATCTATTTCCGATATTGCGGTTTTATTGTGGTTCTTGATTGCTTCATTTATATCTGACAAAGCTCGCACATAATCTTCCACCTGTTCATAACATAAAGCGCGTAAAGTAAATGCATCCACATCTTTTGGATTTTTATCAATATATTTGCTGAAGCAAACAATTGCCTCTGCATAATCGCCGTTTCCGTATGAATCAATACATTCACGATAATCATACTGGGCATACAACGATAAGGAGAAACCGATAGCAACGAAAATCATTGATAACTTGTTTAATATATTCATAATTTTAAAATTTAACGTTTTATTACTGTATATTTTTTCATCTCTTAATATTTAATTTATTCATAATATTTACTCTCAACCATTCTCATCCTCCTCAGACACATTTTTTGATTTTCGTTCGCCGGTTTCCTGAGCAAGGATATTTCTAAACCGTTCGATAACAGCGTTTAGTTCTCGTATAAAACTCTCGCTGATTTCGATTCCTGCGAGGCATTGGTTTTCAATTTGCGAGACTATGGCATGATAGTATTTGTCGGTTTCGACGCGCATAGTTCTCATTCTCAACAAAGTTTTGCTTGCCGTTTCGCTGTACCGTTCTTTCATCAGTTCTACGAAAGTATTGTTTTCTTCGACAAGTTTGTTTACCCAGCTGTTCATCCCGAGCAAAG
>JAIROC010000608.1 GCA_031257735.1 Bacteroidales bacterium
GGGTGCTTCAGTCGTGCCTCCTTCGCAATGACGGCGTATTGATTGCTGTTTCTGACTTTATAGACAGACACTAATTAATACTAATTATTTATCTTTTTCGTTTTTGTCAAAAAACATTACCTTTGTGGTGTAAATGACTTAATGATTGTAAAATGAAAAAAATCCACCCTCATGGAAGATTGTAACCGGTATTTTTCTTTTCCACTTAGCGGAAAACAAAAGGAAGTATTTGATGCCCTTTGTGATTTCTATACGAATAAAGAAGGGAAAATTTTTATTTTACGCGGTTATGCAGGTACGGGAAAGACTTCTTTAATAGGTGGCTTTATTAAAAAACTTTGTGAAGAAATAAAGCAAAACTCTTTGTCCGATATGCACAATGGCGGTAAAAATATAATTCCTTTTAAAGTATTGGCGTCTACAGGTAGAGCAGCTAAAATACTGTCAGATAAAACAAGTGTAAATGCAAAAACTATCCACAGTTTAATCTATGGATTTGTTGGATTAAGTGATGATGTTGATAAAATTCTTGAAGAAGAAAGAAAACGACCAGAAATTAGAATGGATCAATACGGTCAATTACGCCTTGTCTTTGAACCCCAAAAACGAACATCACAAAAAAATACATATTATATTGTAGATGAATCATCCATGGTATCGGATAAAAAAAAACCGTCTATGTCTAATGCCATTTTTGGAGAGGGTGATTTGTTGGGCGATTTTTTCAATTTCGATACAGAGGGAAAATTTATTTTTGTAGGCGATCCCTGTCAATTACCCCCTATTCATCAAAAAGAATCGCCAGCCTTACATGCTGATTATTTACGTAATAAATATAAAATGAAAGTGCAGGAATACAGTCTCACTGAAATCTTTCGACAAGATGAAAAAAATGATATTCTTAGATGTGCTTTTGCGTTACGAGAATTGTGGCAGTTTTCTATCAATCAAGATAATTCAAAGTCGATATTCACTCCCTTACCTTTGAAAGGATATCAAAATATTAAAATTTGTCTATCCGAACTGAATTTATTGCAAGAGTACATAAATATAGTAAAAACGAAAGGATACGATTATACAACCTTGATTTGTAACTCAAACAAAGAATGCAATTATTTAAGTCTTTATGTACGGGAAGCAATACACGGAAAACGTGAACTCATTATTATCGGAGACTTATTACTTGTTACTCAAAACAATTATATTGTAGATTTAGTGAATGGAGACCTTGTTGTTGTAAAATGGATTGGAGAAAGAGAGTACAGGGCTGGGTTACGATTTGTAAAGGTAGAAGTAGAAGAACTCGCCTCCAAAAAGTTGTACAGACTATTGTTAATCGAGGATTTATTGATGAATGGACAAGCAAACCTCGATGAAAGACAACATAAAAATCTGATTATTGATTTTGCTAAACGAATGGAAGAAAAAAAGATTAAAACAAAAACAAAAGAATTTTATGGGATGATGTTAAAAGATCCATATCTCAATGCTTTACGGACAACTTACGGCTACGCTCTTACCTGTCATAAAAGTCAAGGAGGCGAATGGAGCGAAGTGTTTCTTTACCTTCAAAAAAGTTTGTGCTTCAGAAGAGGCTCTGAATTATACCAATGGGCATATACCGCTGTAACTCGATCAAAAAAGACTTTACATATTATTGATAATTGGTTGATAAAGTAATTATTATATGAGTTATGAGTTATGAATTATGAATTACCTCTGTCAAACTAATATAACTCATAACCATAACTTCATAACGATGCCTCTTTTTAACCGCAGAGAACAGTAAAGGAATTTATTTTAGATTCCATTTTGTAAAGTCAATTTGACTTTCTACTTTCTCTTCAATACTATCTGGCAAAGCGGAGAAGAAGTCAATATTGGTAATCGTCTGCACTTCTTTCACGCTTTTTGCATAAGTCGATAATGATTCACGCTCTTTTTGATTTGCAAAGATAAAGCCAATAGCAGACCAATTTCCATTCACATTTTGCAAAAGTACTTTAAAAAAGGCATCAGGAACAATTACTTTATTCTTTCCAATAGTTTGAGATTGTTTAGATACAATAGGACCACATACAATATAGATATTTCCTTTTTCCATAGCTAATTCTCGAACCAGATTTTCTAACGTTTTCCAAATACCCGTATTCAAACTGCCATTTTGTGGACAAATATTTGAAAAATAAAAAGATTCTGCCATGGCTTGTTCACTCCATGTCATATCAGCTGCTGGAGCCATGTGTCCTCTATGCCATCCCGTTTTGGAATAATCTTTTGTTGTCGTGGACATTTCATAAATTACTTGGGGATCGGGCATGAATTTATCTTTGCGTTTCGCTTTCCCTGAAAGTTCTTGCTTTGTAAGCACATAAGCTACCCAATTAGGAATTTTCCACTCCGCATTATAACTTGTCGTATAACCGAGATGAATGATAATTTGTTCTTCCCTATCCGTAAGTTTCGACGGAATTTCTATGTTCTCATCGGAAAGAATTTCTATTGTATCATTAAAAGAGATTTCTATTGTGTCATTAGACAAATTTTCAGAATTATCTTTATCTTGAGGAATGCAACATTGTGATGCTAAACAAATAACAAGTATAAATCCCATAAGCATGAGAGTTATCGCTATTTTCCATGATTTAAATTTACTGTTCATCATTATTTTTCTTTTTATGTTGATACATCAACGACCAATTTTTCTTTTAATTATTCTTTTGAGTAGATTTTCTTTTTCAAATATTTCAACCAGCATATTGTCCCTATAGTTGTCTCAAGAGAAAACGATAGCCTCTCAAAAGAAAACGATAAATAAATTACTGCCAATGATACAATCGTATGTAATAAAATAGTACTTTTACAAACAAAAATAATGATGCGAACTATATTGGTTTTAATTTGCTTTTCAATACTTTCCATTTCAAATGGACAAGTATTTGATGATTTTAATGATGGAGATCTGACAAATAATCCTACATGGAGCGGAGATTTAGACAGTTTTATTGTAAATTCACAGTTTCAATTGCAATTGAATGCTACGGCAGCAGGAAAGGCATACTTATCAATGCCATTGTATTTGTCGAATGTAAATGAAGATGTGGAATGGAGTTTTTGGATTCGCGAAGATTTTGACCCTTCCAACAACAACTATGCAAAGGTTTATTTAATGTCAGATAGAAGTAATCTATTGGATGCAGGCGTACAGGGATATTATCTTCGTTTTGGAGAAAATCTGGCAAATGATGCTGTAAAACTATATCGTCAGCAGGGTAATGTTGATACCCTGTTATGCAGCGCTACAAGTGGAGCTATCGCCAAAAAATTTGACATACGGATAAAAATTACTCGGTCTGTTTCAGGAGAATGGGTGTTGTATTGCTCAGGCAATGGAAATGCTGTCTTAACGGAAGAGGCGCGTTGTATTGACACAACATTAACCGTATTCAACTATACAGGTATCGTGTGTACTTATACAAGTTCAAATCGGAATAAATTTTATTTCGATGATATTTATGGTAATGTAATCTACACAGATACCATTCCTCCGCAAATAACAAATATTATCCCCAATGAAATTACAAAAGATGAAATTACAATTGTTTTCAATGAAATGATCGACTCGACATGTATACTGACTGTAAATTTTGAGGTTGATAATGGTATGGGAAATCCGTCTGTCGTTACATTTACAAACGGCAATCAATCTCAAATAACCATACAATATAATAATCCTCTTCCTGTCAATACGCCTCTTATCCTGTCCATACATAATGCTACCGATATATCGGGGAATATAATGAATGATACAACATTTCAGTTCGTGCTTTACCAATCCCGATTATTTGACATTGTCATATCAGAAGTCATGGCAAAACCGGCGCCTGCAGTCAATCTTCCCGAAGCGGAATATATTGAATTGAAAAATAGATTAAATCTTCCCATCAATTTAGACGGCTGGACATTGCAAATCGGAAACAGTTCTCGAACATTGGAAAACATTTCTATCGCAGCTGATGGTTATTTATTGATAACATCTGTAAGTAATGCAGGTTTGTTTACAGGTTATGGAGATATTGCTACGGTATCAAGTCTGCAAATTACGGATGCTGGTCAAACTATCCAATTGAAAGATAACAATAATAAAATAATTCACTTTGTTTCTTTTTCAGATTTATGGCA
>JAIROC010000609.1 GCA_031257735.1 Bacteroidales bacterium
AGGGTGTTCAAAGTCCACTCATCTTTTATCCTGCGGACAAAATTTCTCGACGCATAACAGTTCTATTTTCAGAGAGATGCACATCTCTCCAATCGTCTAAATTTTTCAGAGTCGTTTATTCCAAGCGGATTTTAAAATCCTCTCTTTTCATGTTCTTAATATTGGATAAATGCGGCAGGATAAAAACATGTTTAGTAACACCATTCATTTTATTTGGGGATTTTCTTCCCTTGTAAATCCCAAATATAGATTCGATAATATCAGAAGAAATATGCCATTTTTTGGTTTTATCGGATAGTTTATTGTATTCTGTTTCAATATATTCTGTCATTAATCGACCGATTGAAGATATTCGTTGATTGGGTGATGTGGATAATGTTTTTAATCTCGAAAGACATTCTTCCGAACTTACTTTCGAGAGTCCTTCATCTTTCAATCTCTGTAATATTGTGTTTACCGTTTGAAAAACACTGTTCAATTCGTGTATTAACATTTGGTTTTGGGGAATGAACTGAAAAATTCTCTGATCTTCCTCTTTCATGCGGTCAAATGAATTTAACATTGCTACTGCCCAATCTACTGTGTCGGAAAGGTTCATGAATCGGGCTATTGTGCGTTGCTTGGGCGGAAGTAAATATGCCGCCGAACGCATTATTTCTCTGAATTTTACTTGGGTTACCTCTTTCATAAATGTCTGAAAACTATTGTCTTTTTCATATGTCTTTTGCAGGAATAGACCAATGGTATGACCCACATCTCGGATATGAACATAGTTTTTATCGCGAACTGCTTTACTTATTGTACTGGCATTATCGCTTATTACGTATGCTGGAGGACTATCCATTCTCTTCTCAACTTTTGACAATTCTTCTCCTATACTTGCGCTGTTCCAACTTGTTTTTACTTCCATATCCAATACTCGGACATCTTCTATTGTCAAACTTGAATCTCTCGTCTTAGCCGATGGTACTCCCAGTATTAACAATAATTTTTCACTCCCGAGCATCATGCTTTCGTCTATTATCACTGTATAACCTTCTGAATATTCCCTGAAATCTGTTTCCGTATATTTGTGATAGCCACTCTTCTGAACCCAGTTTAATATACTTGTGTAGGAGAAAAACTCTGTTAATCCTAAGTCGAACTCTTCATTTAATACTTCTAGAACTTTCACGGTTTTGCGTGAACCATAGCCACATTCTACACATATCCGTACACATAGGGATACTATCAAATCACTGTATTTATGTCCCTTTACTGGTTGCTCTGTGGATAGTCCTATTTGTATTTTTTTTTTAATGATTTTAATTCTTTTATTTGATGATGCAGTTCTTCATTCTCTATTTTATAGTGTTCATTTTTTTTATTCAGCGCTTCTGATTGTCTCAATAATTGCTCGAGCTTTTTCAATGCTTCTCTCTTTTCTGACAACTCTTTTTCAAGATACTGTATCCGTTTTGACTGCTTCCTTTCTAATTTTGTCTCTATTTTGTTCATTATAAATAATTTTAAAGTGCAAAGTTAATTGTTTTTTTGGAAATGGCAAGTGAACTTTGAACACCCTACCCGCAGGGACAGGATGCCTATCTCAATAGCGCCTCATTGGGGAATAGTGAACATTATCTGGAAATATTCCGACATTATAGACAGACACTAATTACCTACTGTACTCTTCGCTACGGGTCTGATTCAGACAATAGCGTTTGAAAGATATACCTCCTTACAATGACGAGGTTGTTTGGACGTCTTTGTGTATTTTCACACAGTCTTCCTTGCATCTTTTCTTCTTTTCTTTTTTTCGTGTCTGCAATAAAGATAAAGAAAAATCGTTTGAAAGAAAAAATTAAGATTGTGAAGAATATACATATTGATCATTACGAAATAACTTCTTATCATGTTGATTTCAAGCAAAGATTAACTCCTGTTTCGCTTCTTTATTTTTTACAGGAAAGTGCATGGAGACATGCTCAATCAAGAGGTTTTGGTTGGCATGATTTAGCATTAAAGCAGGAATTTTGGATATTGGCAAAAGTACATGTTGTTATTCGGCGCATGCCCGAATGGCGGGAAAATATTAAATTGGAAACATGGGGTAAACAACCAGAATTATTGACCGCATTTCGTGATTTTGAATTATTTGACGCGAATAATTCAACAGTAATATCGGCAACGTCATCATGGCATATATTGGATATGAAAGAACATAAACCGATGCACATGGAAAGTTTTCTGGACAAATTTCCTGTCGTTCCTAACAAACATGCTATTGAACACAAACCCGAAAAAATAAAATTACCGAATCTGCCATCTCTTGAAGGAACATCATTTACGGTTGCACCGAGTGATATTGATATGAATCAACATGTAAATAATACCCGTTATGTACAGTGGGCAATAGATTGCATTCCTTTTGAATTTCAACAAAAGTATGTACTTGGGGAACTTAGTGTAAATTTTGTTTCCGAAGCCCGTATTGATGAAGCATGTTATATTGAAACATATCAGGAAAAAGATAATCTTTTCTTACAGACAGTAATTCGTAAGGAAGATAACAGAAAATTGGCCTTAATAAAAAGTGTCTGGGTCGCTCAGGAAGGGGAAAACAGTGTTGATAAATAATCTATTACAAATAAATGATAATTTTTTCTTTATTTTTTTTGTGCATTTAATAAGGATGTATTGAAAATATTTTTACCTTTGCGTGAAATTTATTTTATTATTTTATAGACGAAAAAAAGAAATATGGAGGACTTTTATATGAATGAAAATATTGAAAGTAAGGAAAGTAGAGAAGGGAGAGATGACAACGAAATAATGTCAACTTATATTCGCTGTGGTAAAAGAACATACTTTTTTGATTTAAAGACATCAAGGAGGGATGAAGTATATTTAACATTGACAGAAAGCAAACGTCGTTTTAATGACAACAATGGCCTTTTTTATGAAAAGCACAAAGTATTTATATTGGAGCAGGATTTAAAAAAAATTCATCTGGAATTGGGTAAGATGATAGAATTTATTGAAACAAATCCAGACTTAAAAAATACCATTCAAACAGTCCATTCGGAAAATGAGGAAGAAACAAAAGAGGACTAATCGTTGTGATAATGAAAACATCAGTAAGAAAAATACTAATATCGAACATAAAAAGATATGAATAAAACAGGAGTTATTATAGGTAGAGAATATTTACATGCTATCAAGAAAAAGTCCTTTTTGATAATGACTATATTGGGACCTATTCTGTTGGCAGCGCTTATGGTAACCCCAACATTAGTTTCTATGTATGGCAAAGAACCTACTGTCATTGCCGTTTTGGATGAAACAAATATCTTTTCCAAACTTGATAGTCCTAACGATAAAGATATTTCATATATTTATGTGAACGCTAATGTAGACGATCTGAAAAATGATGTTATAAACAAAAAATATACAGCGCTGTTGTATATTCGAAATAATTCGTTTAAATTTGGCGGCATGATTTATTCTTCCAAGACTTTAAGTACGGGAGTAATTTCCAATGCTCTGTCCGCAATGAAACGAAATTTATCCAATGAAATATTAATCCGGGACTTCAACATAAATGAAGATACGCTAAACAGTTATATTGAAAAACAAACAGAACAGATAAATCTCGGATATACACATATCGACGAGGACGGGAAAGAAGAAACAAAGGCTTCCTACGATAGAGAAATTCAGTTTTTTGCAGGCTTTATTGGCGGATTTTTGATTTACATCTTTATCTTTATGTATGGGTCTATGGTATTGAGGGGTGTTTTGGAAGAAAAAAGCAATCGTATTGTGGAAATTATGGTATCTTCGGTAAAACCTGTGCAACTGATGGCAGGAAAAATTATCGGGGTAGCGCTTATCGGTTTAACTCAAATTGCATTATGGATTATATTAACGCTTGTTATTGTTACAGCTTTTCAGTTTACGGCGCCTGCCCTTTTTGGTAACGATACTGTAAACAGCGCTGAAATCATGCAGACCATGCCGCAAACAATCAACGCAACATCATTGGATACTTCTGGTGGAGGAATGTTGTCTGTGATGGCAAATCAATCTCAATCCAATGAAATGATGCAATCCTTACTTTCGATAGATTATTTTCAATTGATTATTCTATTTCTGTTCTATTTTATGGGGGGATATTTTTTATATGCCACTCTATATGCTGCAGTAGGATCTGCAGTAGATAACGATACAGATACACAACAATTTCTTTTACCATTAACCATTCCGTTTCTTTTAACGTTAATATTGGCAGCTCCTGTTGCGGATAATCCGGATGGACAGCTTGCTTTCTGGTTATCTATTATTCCATTTACTTCTCCTGTTTCCATGCTGGTAAGAATTCCTGCAGGAAGTGAAGTTGTTCCGATGTGGGAAATATTTTTATCCATAAGTTTATTAGTATTAGCCTGTGCAGCTTCGCTATGGATGGCAGCCAAAATATACAGAACAGGCATATTGATGTATGGAAAGAAAATCTCTTACAAAGAACTGTGGAAATGGCTGCGTTATAAAAATTAAAATATAAAAACAAAACTAATATAAAAATTAAAATTAACAGACTATGTCAAATCAAAGTACAAAATTACTTAGGGATATTCCAGCAATACGCTGGACAGCATTGATATTATTGGCTTTTGCCATGTTTTTTTCTTATATCTTTATGGATATATTATCACCTATTAAGTCGTTATTGGAATCGACAAAAGGGTGGGATTCTGTTTCATTTGGAAACTACGCAGGTTCTGAGACTTTTTTAAATGTATTTGTCTTTTTTCTGATTTTTGCAGGGATTATACTGGATAAAATGGGCGTACGTTTTACGGCGATTTTGTCAGGAATTGTTATGTTAATAGGCGCTGCAATTAATTGGTATGCCGTAACAGAAATGTTTGTTGGAACAGGACTGGAACAATGGTTTATTAATCATTTGAATTTACCTCACCCTAGCAATGCGTGGTGGAATATTACTCCCTTTTTTGGAGAAGGAATACATCCTGTAACAGGAGCTATATTAAAAGCGATGCCAGCTTCAGCCAAATTGTCGGCTATCGGTTTTATGATTTTCGGTTGCGGTGTGGAAATGGCAGGTATTACTGTTTCTCGTGGAATTGTAAAATGGTTTAAAGGAAAAGAAATGGCGCTTGCAATGGGTTCGGAAATGGCATTTGCTCGACTTGGCGTTTTCTTTGTTATGGCAATGTCTCCATGGATTGCTAATTTATCTGGCAAACCCGATGTTTCTCGTTCGGTTGCTTTTGGCTTAATCTTGTTATTAATCGCTTTAATTATGTTTATTGTTTATTTTTTTATGGACAAGAAATTAGATGCTCAAACAGGAGAAACAGAAGAAAAAGACGATCCATTTCAAATTAAAGATATTGGTCAGATTTTAACAAGCAGTGGTTTTTGGGTTGTTGCCTTACTTTGTGTTTTGTATTATTCAGCAATATTCCCATTCCAGAAATATGCTGTAAATATGTTGGAATGTAATTTAGGACTTACCGACAAATCTGCAGGACTTTTATTTTCTTCGTTTCCACTCTTATGTGCAATCATTACTCCATTCCTCGGAAATTATATAGATAAAAAAGGTAAAGCAGCTACCATGTTGATTTTCGGTCCTATATTATTGATTGTTTGCCATCTTACATTTGCTTTTGTTTTACCTGTTTTTAAACCCGAAATTGGCGGACCAGTATCCGTTTCAGGCGTGATTTTAGCAGCATTGACAATTACCGTATTAGGCGCTTCATTCTCTTTAGTGCCTGCATCTTTATGGCCATCTGTTCCTAAATTGGTTAACAATAAAATTATTGGTTCTGCTTATGCTCTTATTTTCTGGATACAAAATATCGGTCTATGGTTATTCCCAATGTTGTATGGAAGAATATTAAGTTCTTCAAATCAAGATATTATTAATGATCCGAATATTGAGGAGAAACTTAAACCTGTTTTGTACAACCATACAAATCCATTAATTATGTTTGCCTGTCTGGGTATTGCCGCATTGATTTTAGGATTCATTCTGAAAATACTGGATAAGAAAAAAAGACTTGGTTTGGAATTACCAAACATCAAAAGTAAGTAGAAAATAAAAATTGAGTAGGAGAAACGGGATTTATTCCCGTTTCGACCTCTCATACCTTGCATGTCCGTATTTTGATACTTTTCTGTGTGCGTGATGTAAAATGCTACCAATATTTCATCTCTGATGGGATTGAGAGAAAGTGTCAAAGTCAGAAAAAAGCCATCACTGCGAAACGCCATTCTCCAAAATGTCGGAAAAAAGAAGAATGACGTCATTGTAAGTTGAAATTGTATTTACCCCAAATTATGAGTTGTCAAACTAAAATAACCCATAACTAACAATTCGCTTCGCTTCGGGGTTAATCCTTTAAAATGTTGTCTGTCTCGAGTTATGGGTTGTGAGTTATGAGTTATGAGTTAGGCTGACGCATGAAAAAGTTTAATCAACGCCGTCATTGGTAGGAGGAACAACTTATGAGTTGGGCTATGCGAGAATAAACAATCAACGCTGTCATTGTCTGAATCAGACCCGAAACGAAACGAAGAGCGCCGCAGGTAATTAAATAACAAAAAAATCATCGACACCAACTACCGCCACTTTTTTACTTTCATCAAACAATATACCGATAATATAATGAAAAAGGCAACAACAACAAACGCCCATGGATGGACTGTACGGGATATGGCAATTAATTCGTAATTATCAGGCACTAATCGCATGGCTGTGATATTCCATGTCAAAGTATCCTGATTGATTAATGAAGTATTGGCGCTAATGAGTTTTCCCGGAATAATCAATTCATATCTAATCGCCTTTGAAAACAATCCCATTGAAAGACGCTCTTCACTCTCTTCCTCAATTTGTTGTTTATTTGCTTCATAAAAATCTGAAAAGTAAGTTGTATTGAAATATTGGTCAAGTCTTTTGTTTATATCCTTGCTCTCCAACAATTCATCTTTTGAGGAATTAATCATTTGAAACAAGGTGTCTTTTATCACAAGCAATTGAGATACATACAAATTACTATCTGAAAGTCTCGCTAAAGAATAGATGGTTTCTAAATATACCTCATAAATATTTCTCAAATACCATGCAAAAAATTTATCCTCCAACACATTCAATTCATCGTTCAATTCGTATCCATTCATGCCCCAATAAGCCGAAAAATCATCCTGAAACCATGCTTTCTGTTCATCCTTACTCATGTATTGGTCTATGGGAACAGGTATTTTATCGGAAATACAAGGATATACAGTTTTAAAAGTATAATATGTGTAAAACCATCTGAAATGTTTTTCCAATGTTTCTATTGGAGCTGCTAAAGGTTGAAGGGCTTCATCACAATGTATGTTTGCAGAAAAATCTCCGATATTTCGGACTGTTTTACTGATTTTCATATTGTACTTTTCTTGTTTTTTGCTAGTATCCAATGCCGTAATTCGCCAAGAGGTATCAACATGAAACAGGTAAGGATTGTATTCCATATTTCCTGTTAGAAATTTCAAATTTCCATCAACATATATTTCCCGTAAGCAGGAAGCGTCAGGATTGATTGTTGTTATCATTCTGTAATCGCTAACGCACGATACCATGCCACAACATATCAACATGGCGCTAATGATTATTGTATTGATTGATCTATTATTATTTTTCATGATAAATACTTTTATAAATTGATTGTCCTGTTATTATCTTGTTTGAATGAAGCGGTAAATATCCGTGCTTTTATGTCTTTTCTTTTTGATTTTTCTTTTAGCTTTTCTGATATTATTTTTATTCCTGACCTCATGTCTTTTACACTATAACTTTGATTTGTATTAGAAATATTGCGTATCCTTTCTTTGTCGGATAAATTTACAGAGATTTTTGTTTTGTCATGCTGGTATGTTGAGATTTGAACAGGTTCGTATGCCAGCAAACAAAGCAACAAACAGGCAATTGCTCCCGATAACAGCCCTGTAATATGTATTAATCTGTATTTCTTTTTATTTTTGGCTATGCTTTCAATTTGCGACATAATGGTTTGTGTCAGTTCTTCCGGATGTTTAAGAACAGGGGAAGTATTTTTGAGTAAATCGGTAAGTTCTTCGTATGTCAGTTTTTTATTTTTCATGATGTTATTGCATTAATTCTATCTTTAATATATTTCCGCGCCAGATGCAGGTTACTTTTAATTTGTCCTGCAGATAATCCTGTTATTTCTTTTATTTCTTCTGTTTCCAATCCTTCGATGTCATTGAGTGTGAAAACAATCTTTTGCTTGGGAGAAAGTCCATTGGTAAAATACAAAATCAATTCTTTCAATTCACTGTTGATGACAGATGTTTCTACATTATGAGACGAAACAGCAACATATTCAGCAATGAAAGAAGATATTTCTATCGATTTAGGATAACGTTGTATAAAACGAAGACGGTCGTAACACATATTACAGGTTATTTTGTATACCCATGTTGAAAATTTATATCGGGGATTATATTTCTCCAATTGCAACCATAATTTAATAAAAACCTCTTGAACCATATCTTTTGCCTCATCATTATCGCATAACAGACGAAAAGACAATTGGAAAACAAGAGGTTGAAATAAAACAACCAACTCCCCAAACGCTTTTGTATTGCCTTGTTTACTGTGAATAATTAACTCCCTGATTTCATCCTTTTCCATGATCGACAAAATATCTACACCAATGATACGCTAAAAAACGGATTTGGTCAAATGAAAAGTATAGCATAACGAACTAGTGTCTGTCTATAAAGTATAATTATGAATTATGAATTATGCTGACGCACGAAACCACCTAATCAGCGCCGTCATTGCGGGGAGCGCTTTCGAAACAACCCTATTTGTACTTTATAGACAGACACTAATTAGAATCTGTCTATAAAGTATAATTAGTATCTGTCTATAAAGTCGGCATTATGCCGTCATTGCGAGCGCAGCGAAGCACTCGTAAGAGCAGCGTAGCTAATCCCTACCCAAAGAACGCATTGATTGTTGGGGATTAGCTACGCTGCTCTTACGGGTGCTTCAGTCGTACCTCCTTCGCAATGACGGGTAGATGCTTCGGATATTGTAATCAATAATCCGTCGGAATTGATAATAATGATACCAGCTTTACCTTCGGGAACCTATCACTTGGAAGTAACAACACAGTTTAGTAATGGTTCAACATTACTTAAAGAATCTCGAACTGCTATTTTTGATAGAACATTAACAGTGAGATGATTTGTATTAGATGTTGCTAGTGATTTACGTCGAGTGTCGACGACGAGTTACGTCGAGTGTCGACGACGAGCGAAATCCTGACAGCATGAAAAGAAGCTGTCAGGGTCTATGCTCACAACAAAACAAGTGAAAATTGAAAATGAGGGAACAAGGTGCGGGTCAAGCCCGCAATGACGGTGTTGGGGAACTATTCATTCTATTCATTCCACGTTGTCGGATGGAGATTGCGGGTCAAGCCCGCAATGACGTGCTGATTGTTGCGAAAATACTTTATAGACAGACACTATTTAGTAAATGAGCATCCTGCAGGAAGTGGAAAGCCGGAAATTGTTACACTGAAACATTGTGATAAGAAATTTTATGTTATCTTTGCACTCAATAAAATTACAAAAAAATGAGAAAATTATTTCTTTCGTCGTATTTTTCGGAAGTGGCAAAATTATTGCCCGAATTTACAGGTAGCGCCTGTTTCGGTAAAAGAGTAGTATTTATACCAACGGCAAGTATTCTGGATAAGGTAACATTTTATGTGGACGCCGACAAAAAATCATTGGCAAGACTCGGCTTGATTGTTAAGGAACTGGAGATTTCAAAAGCGTCGCAGGATGAAATAACCGGTAAGATAAATGATGCCGATTATATTTTTGTGGGAGGTGGAAACACGTTTTATTTATTGCAGGAAATGAAACGTACCGGAGTGGATAAACTCATTACGGAACATATCAATAAAGGGAAAATTTATATCGGCACATCGGCAGGTTCTATGATTGTATCCAAAAATATAGAATATGTCAAGTATATGGATGATCCTTCCATTGCCAAAGATTTGAAGAATGACTTTTCGGCGCTTTCGATAATAGATTTCTGCATTGTGCCGCATTGTACCAATTTCCCGTTTAAAAAGGCTGCCAAAAAAATAATTGCGGAATATTCCGGACTGTTGGATTTACGTCCTATCAGCAACAATCAGGTGATTGTGGTTAGCGACAACGAAATTGAAACGTTGATGGTAAAAAAAGAAAAGGAAACAATTGTATGAAAGCAATTGTATGTGCGAAGTATGGGTCGCCGGAAGTTATTCGGGTTTGCAGGAATTTTACAATCGTATGTGCGTCGATTTTCCATACAGGATAAGGCACGGCGTAACTTTTGAAGAATACCTGAACAGTCCCAATGACACTATCGAAGATGA
>JAIROC010000009.1 GCA_031257735.1 Bacteroidales bacterium
CACCAAAACCATAAATACCCTTTTGCTTCTTCAGGGTCTTTTATCTCGAAAACGTCCATGAATAATTGTCTAAGTCTGTATGCCTCTCCTAATTTTGGATATAAAGGAAGAAGGGCATCTAGTTCTTCCTTGATGAGATAATTTATAAGGGACGGAAGTATAATTTTTTACAGAACAAACACAGGGTTTTGCTGGCGTCCCGTAGTCTTTAAATATTCTGATGATATAATTTTTATGAGAAAGATTATATGAAGAATGCTATATCTGCGTTATACAGTGAAACTGTTTTCATTTGGAATATGGAATGGTTTCTTTTAGAGAAATTTATAAAAAAACAACGGACTATACGCAAAAAAATAATACCTTTGCAAAATAAAAGTAAGAAAGACAAAAATGGGAAAAATAATTGCAATAGCAAATCAAAAAGGAGGTGTAGGTAAAACTACAACTGCAATAAATTTAGCATCAAGTTTAGGTGTATTAGAACAAAAGACATTAGTCGTAGATGCAGATCCACAGGCAAATTCATCTTCTGGATTGGGAATAGACCCTCGCGATGTATCAAAGAGTATTTATGAGGTAATGATTGGAAGCATTGAAGTTGAAGAGGCTGTTGTCCATACGGATGTCCCCAACTTGGATATTATTCCAGCACATATTGACTTGGTTGGCGCAGAATTGGAAATGATAGATATGGATCGCAGAGAATTCATGATGAAAAAGGTCATTGAACCTCTCAAAAATAATTATGAATTTATTATTATTGACTGTGCTCCTTCCTTGGGACTTATTACCGTAAATGCTTTAACAGCTGCTGATACGGTACTTATTCCTGTTCAATGTGAATACTTTGCTTTGGAAGGACTTGGAAAGTTGTTGAACACAATCAAAATTGTTCAGTCAAATTTGAACAAGACTTTAGGAATAGAAGGTATTTTATTGACAATGTATGATCATCGTTTACGATTGAGCAACCAAGTGTATGAAGATGTAAAAATCCATTTCAAAGAGTTAGTGTTCAATACGGTAATTTATCGAAATGTACGTCTTAGTGAAGCGCCAAGTTTCAAAAAGCCAGTGATATTATATGATGCGGCGTCTAAAGGCGCTTCGAACTATTTGACTTTGGCAAGGGAAGTCTTAACTAAAAATAAAAAGAAATAATAATAATATGGAAGAAAAGAAACCACCCAAAAAAAGAGGCTTAGGTCAAGGATTGGATGCATTGTTGAAAAATTACAATCCTCCTGATGAAACAGTTGTCGCTGCAGATTCTCCTAGTCGAATAAAAACTTCCAACTTAAATCAAATAGATATTGATCTTATTGATGTCAATCCCTGGCAACCTCGTACGGAATTTGAAAAAAGAGCATTAGAGGACTTGGCAGAGAATATCAAAACACATGGATTGATACAACCTATTACAGTTCGGCAAACAGATAATGGACGTTATCAAGTTATCGCAGGAGAACGTCGACTACGTGCTTTCAAATTGTTAGACCGAAAGGAAATACCTGCCTATATACGTACTGCAAACGATATGGAAATGTTGATAATAGGATTGATTGAAAATATTCAACGAGAAGATCTTAATCCTATAGAAATAGCCCTTTCATTTCAGCGATTGATGGTTGAAGGTAATCTTAGTCAAGAAGACGTAGCAATTCAAGCATCTAAAAGTCGATCTGTTGTTACAAATTATTTACGCCTGCTTAAATTGTGTTTGCCTGTTCAAGCCGCTATCGTAGAAGGAAAAATAACAATGGGACATGCAAAAATGCTGGCAACAATAGAAGATGAACAACAACAGCGTGCTATTTTGGATAAAATTGTAGATGAAGAATTGTCTGTTCGTCAAGTAGAAGAATTAATGCGAAAGTATAACCGTTCAGACGATAAACTAAGAATATCACAAATAGGCTTACCTCAACATTTCCAGACTGTAAAAAATATGTTGAAACAAACATACGATACAGATATTGAAATAAGGAGAAACCTTAAAGGAAAAGGCAATATAATCATTGCCTTCAAATCGGATGACGAATTTGAACGTATCTCGGAAATGTTGCGAAAATAAATTTCGATGAAACGAAAGGGATTGATATTATTTTTACTATTATTTTGTATCTCGTGCATATATGCCCAACAAGTGGACAGTATGGTTGTTCAACAAGTTCAACAGGAAGAAAAAGCATTGGATACAAATATGAATAAGCATAAAAAAATCAAAGTTCATTCTCCGAAAAAAGCGGGATGGATGTCTGCCGCTCTTCCCGGACTGGGACAGGGATATAATAGAAAATATTGGAAAATTCCCGTTATTTATGCTGGCTTTACAGGTTCGGGCATTGGTATTTACTATTTTTACAATCGCTATAAAATATATCGTGATGAATATCGTAATCGGCTTAATGAGCAAACAGATTTGTTAAATCCCGAATTGGCAAATTATGGTAATGATAACATAAATGCTATAAAACAATCCTATCAACGAAATATGGAAATATTTATCATCGTTTCGGTTGTATGGTATTTTTTAAATATTCTGGATGCTGTAGTAGATGCACATTTGATGTCGTTTGATATATCGGATGATCTGAGCGTATATGTTGCGCCTTCCATTGGTTTTGACCGTCAACTTACCTCCATCACAAAATCGCCATTAACTACACATATTACACTTACTTTTAAATTTTAAACAATGAATATCACAATTCTCGGATACGGAAGAATGGGAGAACAAGTAGAAAAAGTAGCTCTCGAACGTAAACATAAAATAGTTGCTTATATTGATAATAAAAAAGATTGGATAAAGCAATTAGACAAATTAAAACAGTCTGATGTAGCTATTGATTTCTCCATGCCTGAAGTTGTTGTTGAAAACATATATAAATGTTTTGATATGAATATACCTGTTGTTGTTGGTACAACGGGGTGGCATCAACAGTTACAGGAAGTAAAAGATAGATGTTTGAAAGAGGCGCAAAGTCTTATTTATGCTTCTAATTTCAGTTTGGGGGTAAATCTTTTCTTTGCACTAAACAAAGCGCTGGCAAAAATAATGAATGGCTATAATGATTTTGATGTAAGTATCGAAGAAGTACATCATGCAACGAAAAAGGATTCTCCAAGTGGAACAGCCATTGTTCTGGCAAATGATATTATTAAATATTTAGCCAGAAAAGAAACATGGATTAATGAAATGAATGATAATGTTTCGGAGCTTTCTATAAAGTCAGAACGATTAAATAATAATATCGGAACACACGTCGTTACTTACACGTCTCTATTGGATGTAATAGAAATCAAGCATACATCATTAAGCAGGAAAAATTATGCGATAGGAGCTGTTTTGGGTGCAGAATGGTTAATGGGGAAAAAGGGATTTTTCAATATTAATGACATGCTGAATATTTAAAGAATATATAATATTATAGAATGAATATAAGTCCTTTGTTTTTATTGGTATATACAATAATTTGTTTTGTTGGAACATTTATTGGTCTTTATGGCGTTTTTCAAAAAGCGGGTCAAAAAGGGTGGTTGGCATTTATTCCTTTTTACAATCTTTACATTTGGTTGAAGGTAATTGAACGTTCATGGAAGTGGCTACTTTTTTTTCTCATTCCTTATTTTTTCCCCTTCATGTTAATGTTGATGACATGGAAAACCTTGCGAATGTTTAACAAGACACGTTATATTACACTTATTCCGGGTACATTTTTTTCGTTTATTTATGTTCCTTATCTGGGTTTTTCCGATAAAGAAAAGTTTTATACAAGGAGTGAATTACCTGCTATGAAACTTGGTCTATGGAAATCACAACCAATACTCTCCCAGAAAAGAACTGCAAATAAAAAGGAAACAAATGAAGATAAAAAAACGCTCAAAACAAGAGCGCGAAGTTGGGGGGACGATATTATATATGCTGTGGTAGCGGTTTATATTCTTCGTGCGTTTTTCTGTGAACTCTACACCATTCCTACATCTTCGGAAGAGGGAACATTAATGATTGGAGATTATTTAGTCGTAAGTAAGATAGCTTATGGTCCTAAAATTCCTCAAACGATTATTGCGGTTCCTTTTGTTCATCATACTTTGCCTTTGACCCAATACACTAAATCCTATTGGGATAAACTACAATTACCATTTTTCAGGTTAAAAGGTTTTCATACTGTTGAGCGTAATGATGCAGTAGTGTTTAATTATCCCGATGGAGATACGGTGATATTGGAACGACAAAATGAAAGTTATTACGCCATCGTCCGAGATATAAAAAGCGCTTTTCAAAATTCACAAAGAATAGAATATCAACGTTACTATGGAGAATTATTTCAGAAATATGGCGCTAAATATTATCCGGGTAAAGAATATGATGTCATTAGACAGGAATATCAGGTTAGGGCGCGTCCTATTGACAAACGAGAAAATTACGTTAAAAGATGTGTTGCCATAAGTGGAGATAAGTTGGAAATTAAAAATGCAATACTTTATATCAATGACAAATTAGCATATCAACCACCCAAATCTCAAATGATGTATTATGTCCAACACAATGGGTATGATATTAGTGAGAATAAACGTAAAGAATTAGATATTAATGAGGAAGATAGAAGACAAATAAATGCCAATCTGACAATATACCACTTGAATAAAGATCAGGCAGAAACAATAGCATCCTTCCCTAATATTGTTTCTATTACTCCACAAATTTTAGAAGAAGGACAATGGGAAGAAGCTGTTTTCCCACAGGATAGTCATTTTTGTTGGAACAGAGATAATTTTGGACCCATTATCATTCCGAAAGCAGGTATTACAGTAATGCTAAACGATTCAACATTACAATTGTATAAACGTATTATTGAAATATATGAAGGAAATACATTGGAAAACAAAGATGGAAAAATAATTATCAATGGAAAGGAAACAGATAAATACACATTCAAAATGAATTATTATTGGATGATGGGAGATAACAGACATAATTCTGCGGATTCTCGTTATTGGGGATTTGTTCCGGAAGACCATATTGTTGGGAAAGTTTCTTTTGCATGGTTGTCCTTAGATAAATTTAAAAAATGGGGAGAAGGAAAAATACGATGGAACAGAATGTTCAGAAGAGTTAAATGAGTTATGGGTTATGAGTTATGAGTTATGAGTTATTTTTGTTTGCGTTAGCCAATTTTCAATTTTCAATTTTCAATTTTCAATTATTGAAGGGCGTTGCCCGTAAGAGCAGCGGAGCTAATTTTCAATTAAAAAGTTGTACCTTTGTAGCATTGAAATTTAATTTGTAAGATTATGAAAAATACATTGATTATCAAGAAAGGTAAAAATGGATTCTTTATTGGGCAGTTAAAAGAACTTCCTGAAGTATTTACGCAAGGTACTACTATAGAAGAAGTAAAAGAAAATATTAAAGATGTTATGGAAATGTATCTTGAAGATTTGCGAGAAAAATACCAACTTCATGGAGAAATGATAGAAGAGAGTGAAATTGTTTTTTAAATTCAATTGATGAAACGTACGAAATTCATAAAATATTTGAACACACATAATTGTGGGTTTATCAAGCATGGAGCGAAACATGATAAATATAGAAACCATAAAAAAGGTAACACTACCATGATACCACGTCATGCTGAAATAGATAGTGATTTATGTGTACTAATATGTAAACAACTAGATATTCCAATACCTGTAGAAAAATAATTAACACGGATTCCATTATCAAATATAAGAAAGTGGACGAGTAGACAAGTTGGGAAGTAGGCTAATTAGTGTCTGTCTATAAAGTACAGATAGGGTTGTTTCAAAAGCGCTCTCCGCAACAATCAGTACGTCATTGCGGGTCAAGCCCGCAATGACGGCGTTGTTTGGACGGCGTTGATGATTACCTCGTTCGGACGAGGTTCTACCTCGTTCGCTCTATCCAAGCAGGCTATGCCTGCGTTTATTTTATATTCTTTTTACTGCGCAGGTAGAACCTGCGAGGATAATTCGAACGAGGTAGAACCTCGTCCGAACAGCGGATTGCGCAACGTTGCGCAAAAAAGAAAAATAGTTTTTAGAGATTGCGCAACATTGCGCAAATATGAAAAAAAGTTTTTTCATCCTTGCCCACGCTTTGGCAACCTTGAAAATAATTTTTTTCATCCTTGCCCACGCTTTGGCAACCATGAAAAAAACTTTTTTCGCCCTTTTCCACGCTTTGGCAACCATGAAAATGACTTTTTTTGCCCTTGCCCACGCTTTGGCAACCATGAAAAAGACTTTTTTTGCCCTTGCCCACGCTTTGGCAACCATGAAAATGACTTTTGAATACCCTTACCATGATGAGGGTTATCTTTGTAGAGGGTGTATTACATTCGTCCTTATCCCCTCATTATTCATTATTCATTATTCATTGTCTTACATTTCTTCTATTTCATACTTATCTTTTCCGATGAAAATCACGGATAAGAATTTCACATCGGTACGACCTTCAAATAAGTACGATGAGCGATATTTTTGTAGTTGTGTACGGGCTTTTTCGCGTTTTCTTTTCAATACGGTGTTTTTCCATGGCTTTGCTTCTCCTTTTTTGACATATTTAATTTCCCAAACCCATTCGTAAGGTATGTTGGGAAAACGGGAACTGCGTTGAAGGTAAATATCCATATATCCTTGTTCCACTTCCATTTCTGTGATAGGTAAATACATATTACTTTGGAACAGTCCACACATAAGTACTATTTTGATATACTTTTCATCAAATTTCTTTAAATCGCGATTAGATAATCTGATCAATATTTTTTGACTGACATAATCAAGATAGGGTTGCGGATCATTTTTGAAAGCAAGCATCTTAACAGCTTCACGTTGTTGTTGATAATTAATCGTTACATCTTTGTTACAGTCTTTGATTATCCTTAAAATATAATCCCAATAGATGGTACGTATAGAATAGTTCGGTATTTTAAGATAAGTTACTCCTTCTTTATCCTTATTGATTGTCAATAATCCGAGATAGAACAATAAAGAAGTGAAATATTCATTCTCCTGCAACTTATCTATGGAAAATCTATGAATAATATCAGAACCTATACCGTTATCTTCTGCTATTTGTAATAATTGTGCGCGATTTTCCTCATGCTGTACCAATTGCTTTAATCTACCGTAATCCATTGTCAGATTATCATCAATAATATTTTCGATAGTACCGTCTTTGGATATACTGTCGAGTAAATAAAGCATCATGGTAGGGTTATACATTTTATGTTCGCCATCGGGATGAAAAAGATAACCGTTGTATAATAATTCTATATTTATATTCATCATACTTAGATCAATGCCCGTTTCCTTCGTTAGTGTATTGACCTCTTCCTGTGTAAAGCCTAACATTTCGTTGTATCTCTTTTTAAGGGACAGATTATTTGCAATATTGAAGCCACTCGTAATATCGTCAAGCATAATAGGGGTTATTCCTGTGAGAATAATACGGTCAATTACCGTTTTACCGCCTTCTTTTAATGTTTCGTAAAAATCACGGATTATCCCATTTGCTCTTACTACATGACGGTAAATATCATTTCCTATATATGTTCCTTGCGCTATGAGGTCATTGGCAAAATGGTCATATTCATCAATAATAATAAACATTTTTTTACCGGCGGCTTCCGCTGCATTAAAGGCTTTTTGTAATGAAGCAACGCCCGGTTGTTCGATTTTTATTTCTTCACTGTAAATATCTCCTTCCGGAAAAAGGTGTTTATATCTACGCAAAAAACCGCGAACATTATCCCGTATCTTACCTGAAAGAGAAACTGCGAAAGCCTTTTCACTTGTGGTATCTAAACCTGAAAAATCCAAATTCAAAACTAAATAAGTATTATGTTTTGGGGTTGGGTGTTTACCTATATATAAGTCTCCGAAGAGTTGCTCGAAT
>JAIROC010000012.1 GCA_031257735.1 Bacteroidales bacterium
ACACAGGAAGAATTTAAAAAAAGTATTTGCCCATGGTGGGGATGGGTAAAGTATTGTAACAGTATAAATTTAGTTAAAAAATTATCAAACAGTTGTAAGTATGAAATCACATTCAGACATTAGACCGCCCATTTTTCAGGATTTGGGCGATGGGAGCTGGTATTATAATTTTAATATCAGAGAGGTGCA
This sequence comes from Bacteroidales bacterium, assembly GCA_031257735.1. GTDB lineage: Bacteria > Bacteroidota > Bacteroidia > Bacteroidales > WCHB1-69 > JAIROC01. The sequence continues at coordinate 190 of JAIROC010000012.1, forward strand.
GGCGCCGACAGACGATTTGCAGGGAGAAAGCGAAGAAAAAACAGCTTTCGAGTATGAAACAGTTCACATTTGGGGAAAGCCCGAATATGAATCGTTGGTGCCGCTTGTTATAGCGGAGAAATATAGCCCGTCGAAGGAGACATCTTTGATAAACAAGTATAATGCGTATGTTCTCGAAATATCAGAAAATCCACAGGATAAAGAGAGTTACGAGGCATATTTGGAAGATACTTTTGAAATCAAAGCAATGGTAAAAAAGGATTTGCAGGATTTTTTTAATTGATGGAAAATGAAAATTTCAGTAAAGAGAATAGCAAGGAAGGCGGGATATACAATTGGAAAATTGTATATAAACGGCCTTTATTTTTGCGATACGCTTGAGGACAAAGACCGTGATTTAACACAGTCCATGCCTTTGAACGAGATTAAACGGATAAAGGTAATGCATCAAACAGCTATCCCGACAGGAGTTTATTCTGTCATTGTGAACATGTCACCATCTAAAAAGCGGATGTTACCGCGTTTGTTGGATGTTCCCGGATTTGAGGGCATACTGATACACAGAGGCAACACGGCAGATGATTCATCGGGATGTATTATTGTCGGTGAAAATAAGATTGTCGGTAAAGTAATCAATTCAACAGATTACGAAAACCGGCTTGTGGATATATTGAAAAAGGAATCGGAAATAACAATAGAAATATGTTGAATATGCTGAATTTTTGGAAATATCTGTTATTTGTTGCGACATCGGTCGGAGCATATTTTGAGCCGATAAACGCATTGTTGATATTGGTGGCGGCGTTGTTTATCTTTGATTTCATTACAGGAGTTTTGAAATCGGTTAAATTGACAGGAACACTTTCGTTGAAGTCAAAAAAATTGCGGTGGTCGTTCGTTAAAATGTTCGTGTACATGACAGTTATGGCGATTACTTTCTATGTTTGCGAGGCAATGAAGCTGTCGAAAGACACCAGCATTTCAGTTGTCAAAATCGAAGTATGGATGATTGTATATATTGAGGGATTGTCAATTGTCGAGAATTTGAAGACGATTTTTAAAGATGATAAATTCCTTAATTTTTTGCATTACATGTTATCCGTTGAGTTTTTGAAATATATCCCGTTTGTATCGAAATTTCTTAAAGAAAATGAAGAATGAAAACACGTATTTTATTGATTTGCTTTTGTGTTTTGTTTGCCGGTTGCAACAGTCCCAAAAAGATAGTTAGCAGCACAACGGAAAATATAAAAACAAGCGAAAAACAAAATGAAGTAAGTAGTACAGAATCGTATAGTTTTGTGGACACGACGAAAAAGGACAATGTCGAAATCAACTATTACAAGATTGAATTTTACCCGCCGGACATGATTCCGGACACAACGCCGGAACCGGACAACGTTTTTAATTCCGTAACCAAATCGCCCAACGCAGCAGTCAAAAGCATTGAAAGTTATACGGTAAAAACTAATACCCAACAAAGCGGAGTTAATGAAGAAAAAAGTAATACAACGACAAACAAAGATTTGGAAACAAATACGGATATTTCCCAATCGGAAACAATAACCGAACAACCCGCAGCCGACCCATACCGGTGGCGCTATATTTTTGGAATTATAGTAACATCAGTATTGTTGATTATAATCGCTTACTTTGGATTACGAAAAACCAAGTTTATATCTTGTGCTATTACTTTTTTGAAGAAAATGTTTTAATTTTATTTTCCATAAAAAACACACCCATAAAAAGCCCGATTTCGGGTGTCTTTATGGGTGTTGTGTTTGTAATGTACTCATTTACATGATGTGTTGCGGTATGGTGGGGAACAGAACCCGAAGGGTTCAATGTGAATAACCCCCAATGAAGCGAAGCGATTGGGGGCAGCCGAGTAGCCGAGTAGCCGAGAAAAAGCGGAAAAATCAAAGCGAAGTAATCTGGATATATCTTATTGATACATTTATTACTTGACGCGTCCTAAGTTTCGCAAAGTTTTTTGTTTTTTCTTCCTGTATTGCAATAAGCAGCGATATATTTTTCGAGATGCGACTTGGCGTCCAATTCGACGTATCATAGTGCATTATACTTCGAGTGCGGGCAGTGAATCAATATAAAATGCATTTTTTGTAATATTTTTTCTTACAGTTCCGACTATTTGTTGTATTTTTGCGTCTCAATTTCGGATGTTTTATTTTTTAATTGAAAGATATGTCAGTAAAATACACTAATAAAATTAAATTTCTGCTATATGTTAAAACATTACATTACTGTCGCTTTCCGTAATTTATGGAAATACAGGCTGCAAAATATTATAGGGATAACCGGTTTATCTCTTGGGTTTATTTGTTTTTCGGTTGTGGTCTTTGAGATTGAATGGCGAACAGGATATGACGCCGGGTATCCGGGAGCCGAACGAATATATACTTTACATCCTAAACATCATTCTGATTACATCGGCAATATCTACAATTTGAATCAGACTTTTCCCGAAATCGAAAAAATAACCTTCAAAATCGAAAATTGGAAATCCTCTTATTTCACTTTCGATTCTGTGAAAGCGCAATATTATAATTTCAGATTATTTGAATGTGATACGGCTTTCGTGGACTTTTTTTCGATAAAACTGCTTGTCGGCAACAAATACACAGTCAATAAGACCACTAACAGCATTGTGCTGTTCGATACAAAAGCAAAGCAGATAGACAAAAACATGAAATCTTTGATTGGGAGAACTGTTTACTTGGGCGACGAAAAACTTCAAGTTACAGGAATAGCGCAAAAACCGGTAAATTCGTTCATGGAATATGGTGACGGTCTTGTTATCAACAAAGAAGGCAGCGTTTTCAGGGACGAAATATATAGCAAATGGAATCCCAATAATGGGACTTCTTATATTATGGTGAAAAATAAAATATCTATAAAAAAATTCGAGGAGACTTTATCAAACAGGCGGTTTAATTTCAAATTGTATCAAGACCGTTTGGGCTATACTGTAAACGATGACGGTACACTTTCCAAAGATACAGCTAATGAAGAAGATGAACGTTTTACCATTAAGCCTCTCCGTGACGCATTGCCACGCGAGATGATAGCGCATTATTTTGAAAGATTCCTTTTTGGCTTGCTTATCCTTTTGGTTACTTTGTTTAATTACACAGCATTTCAAACCGCGCAGTTTTACAGCCGGCTTAAAGAATGTGCTTTACGCAGAACCGCCGGAGCAGGGAAGAAAGATTTGTTTTTCCTGTTTTTCAGCGAAATAATTATTGCATTTATCTTTGTATATATCGTAAGCATCCTGCTTTTAAACACACTGGGAAAATATATCCACGAACAGGGCTGGTTTTATTTACCGGATATAAGTATTCTGCAAATAAGTATGTTGAAATATATATTGTTGGTATTGGCGATTGCATCCGTCTTATACATGATACCTATTAATATTATACACAGGATGAGTATCCGCACCGTATTTTTGGGGATTTCGAGAAAAGGGCGAAAAGGTATTGCACGTTCCATTATGCTGTTCTTCCAATTGGGTGTTTTACTGATATTCTTGTTGGCATTTGCAATTGTGGGACTTCAAACAAATAAAAGCATGAATTTGACGCTCAACCACCTTTCTAAAGAAGAGAAAATGAATATTGTCTGTACATATATCACTGTCGCTGATGCATTAAAAAATAATATTGATGTAATAACTAACAAGATTTCTTCATCGTCGTTTGTAGATGGCGTATTGGTAACCGATGAGATGGCAACCAACAAACCGGGATTGCTGGTCGCAGCAAAGGATGAGGAATTGGGGCTTCCTAACTTTTATGAAAAATGGATAGG
>JAIROC010000034.1 GCA_031257735.1 Bacteroidales bacterium
CGTGTGCTCTTCCGATCTCGTAAGAGCAGCGTAGCTAATCCCTAACAATCAATGCGTTCTTTGGTTAGGGATTAGCTCCGCTGCTCTTACGGGTGCCACGTCGCTGCGCTCCTCGCAATGACGTGCTGATTGTTGCGGAGAGCGCTTTTGAAACAACCCTATCTGTATTTTATAGACAGACACTAATTAGAGTCTGTCTATAAAGTATCTTCGCAACAATCAACAGATTGGATTGTCGCGATTTTAATAGTTGTTTTAATCCGTACTAATATTGGCTATATGTCCCGCAGGGACAGCGCTTTATTAACCGTATACTTTAGCTTACGGATTAGGTATAGTATGCGATACTCCGTCATTGCAACCCCAACACCGTCATTGTAAGCGCAACGAAGCGCCCGAAGCGAAGCGAAGCGGAGAGCAGCGGAGCTAATCCCTAACCAAAGAACGCATTGATTGTTAGGGATTAGCTACGCTGCTCTTACGGGACATGAAAAACATGTCTGGGACATGAAAAAACATGTCTGGGACATGAAAAAACATGTCTGGGACATGAAAAAACATGTTCCAGACATGAAAAAACATGTTCCAGACATGAAAAAACATGTCCTCAGACATGAAAAAACATGTCTGGGACATGAAAAAACATGTCCAAGACATGAAAAAACATGTCCAAGACATGAAAAAACATGTCCAAGACATGAAAAAATATGGAACACCAGTAAAACCCTGTATTCAGGCATAGATATTAAATAGTGTCTGTCTATATAGTCAGAAACAGCAATCAATACGCTGTCATTGGTGGACTACACGGCATCATTGTGGACTTGACCCGCACCCGAAGCGAAGTGGAGAGCAGCGTAGCTAATCCTGCTGTTGCCCGTAGGACAAGCATATCAATAGAAAACAGGTTCGTCCCTCCCTCCTCCCCGCAACCCCATCGGGGTTGCACACCTACGGCGTTCGTGGACGGATGGGAAATGCTGCTCTTACGAATTATAATTAAATTGAATAATGTGAAACCTCTACGAGGTTTGGGGCTGAGGGGGGCTATCTTTTCTATTGATATGTTTTTCCCTACGGAAAAAAAATCTCGCTCAGCGTAGTCTCCAGACTATGCTTGATATTTATACCTTTTGAGAGAAAACCATTTGAAAATGACGAACATTATCCAAGAATATGCCGACTTTATAGACAGACTCTAATTATGAGTTATGAGTTATAACCCGAAGCGGAGAGCAGCGTCGCTCATTTTCAAATTTCAATTAATAAAGGACGAGACAGTTTTTGATGAAAATTTCAGGAGAATTTTTGATAATATATAGTCAAAGTCTGGAAAAAATATGTACTTTTGCTAACTGAAATTATAAGGTAAATAGATATGTTTTCTAATAATGATTTAATACAAATACTGCAACACGGTATTACCCAAAAATCAGCTGATAGACAGTTGAATATTGTAAAGCAAAAAAAAGTAAATGTTACTGTTATCAAACCTGCTTTAGAGCAAGATGGAGTATTCGTTTTTAATCAGCAAGAGATTAATGATATTATTGCGGATTATACTGCACAAATTGCAGGAGAAAAAATTATTAATTTTGTTCCATCTTCCGGCGCCGCAACACGTATGTTTAAAGATATGTTTATTGCAATGGATAATCTGTCTAAAAATATTTCAGTGAATGAATTACAAGATACTGTATTAACTTTCTTTGAGAACCTGCCTGACTTCGCATTTTTTGAAACGCTGAAAACACGTATGGCAAGTGATGGAATAAATATAGATACACTGTTATCAGAAAAAAACTATCTCCCTATTTTGTCCTACTTGCTGACAGAAAAAGGATTAAATTACGGTAAACTTCCCAAAGGATTATTGTTATTTCATCGTTATGCTCAAAATACACGTACTGCATTGGAAGAGCATCTGGTAGAAACGGCAGGATATACCTTAGAAAAAGACAAAACAATACATTTGCACTTTACGGTTTCTCCAGAACATATCAATCTTTTCAAGTTGCATTGTCAAGAAGTTGTTCCTTTGTATGAAAAACTATTTGATATTACATACCATATTGATTTTTCTACCCAGCATAGTTCTACAGATACAATAGCTTTTACAATAGATAATAAACCTTTCAGAGACAAAGATGAAAATTTGGTTTTTCGTCCGGGTGGTCATGGCAGCCTGATTGAAAATCTAAATAATATCGATGCAGATATTGTCTTGATTAAAAACATTGATAACGTTACATTGGATAAGTATAAATCGGATACTATCGAATATAAAAAATTATTAATCTGCTTTTTGCTTCGCATCAGAAAGCAAGTTTTTTTCTGGTTGGCTATGCTTGATACGATAACTTCATCGGAAGAATTAGAACCCTTAGTCTCTTTTTTAGAGAATATATTTTTTATTCATCTTGAACAGGCATATTATCATTTATCTGTACCTGAAAAGAAAAAGTATTTATATTCTATTCTTGACCGGCCTATACGTGTCTGCGGGATGGTAAAGCGGGAAAATGAACCGGGAGGAGGTCCTTTTTGGGTTCAAGATGCAAGCGGAAAATTATCGTTGCAAATTGTAGAAACGTCAGAAATGGATCTCTCGAACCCTAAACAACAAGAATATTTGGAACATTCTGCTTTTTTTAATCCTGTCGATTTGGCTTGTTCTATAAAAAATCATCAGGGAAAACCTTTTAATCTGGTCGATTATATTGATCATTCCCGTTATTTTGTTTCCGAAAAATCATATAAGGGCAAAAAATTAAAGGCAATTGAAAATCCGGGACTATGGAATGGAGCTATGTCTGACTGGCTGACAGTATTTATATCCGTTCCACTTACTACATTTACGCCCGTGAAAACAATCAATGACTTATTGCTAAAAGGACACAAAGATTTGCAAAAATAAACTTGAAAATAAATTCATTATTATACTAAAATTAGCGCTAAAATATGCTTTCATTCAAATTGATAAAACTTGAAGACAAATCCATTTTACATCCTCTTCTCTCACAAATACCTCATCAATTGTGCAATTTCACCTTTACAAATATGATTATTTGGGGCTATCTTTATTCTCCCGCTTACTGTATTATCGATGAAATGTTGGTTCTTGTTTCTCAACCTAAAGAGACGCAATATTTTAATTTTCCGCTGGGAAATGGAGAAGTTAAACCTGTAATAGATAAATTAATACAATATACAAAGGAAAAAGAGATACCCTTCAAAATGATAAATATCACAGAAGAGATGAAAATACTTTTGGAAGAATATTATCCCAATAAATTCCTTTTTTCTCTTTCGCGAGATTATTCGGATTATCTATATAATACCCAGAACTTGATTTTTCTGCAAGGAAGAAAATATCAATCCAAACGTAATCACATTAACAAATTCAAAAGCCTGTATAACTATCAGTATACTCCCATGAGTGAGAATGATATTGCCGAATGTCTCGCAATGCATCAGCAATGGTCGATACAACACTGTAAGAAAGGTAATTTTAGCTTGGAAAGCGAAGCCTGTGCCACAAGAAAAGCATTACAATTGTTCAATAAATTGGAATTGGAAGGAGGATTGCTTCGTGTAGACGGAAAAGTAATAGCTTTTACGCTGGGACAAGCCATTAATAACACAACATTTGATATTTGTATCGAAAAAGCATTGTCCGAATATGAAGGAGCTTATTCCATGATAAATCAACAGTTTCTAAAACATCAGATCGCTGGATACACATACGTCAATAGAGAAGAAGACCTTGGAGAAGAAGGACTCAGAAAAGCAAAATTATCTTATCATCCCCTTAAACTTATTTCAAAATATAGTGTTACTCTGTTATGATTACATACGCAAAAACATACCAGAAACAAGACATTATTCAACTTTGGAAAATATCTTTTCCTGAAGATAGTCCTGAATTTGTCAATTTGTATTTTAAAGAAAAATACGAAAGGAAAAATACATTGGTATATAAAATTGAAAACAAGATAATATCTTGCTTGCAAATGTTGCCTTATTGTATTACCTTTTACAACCATATCTGTAAAACGTCTTACATTTCAGGTGCAGCAACTCATCCCGATTACAGAAACAAAGGATTTATGGGAAAATTAATTACACAATCTCTTTGGGAGATGAAAAACAAAGGAAGTATCTTTTCCATATTAATTCCGCAGACGTCAGGACTGAAAAATTTTTATCAAAAATATGGCTATTTTTCTTGTTTTGAATATGCAATAAATCAAGTCATGCTACCAAAAGCCCCCTTAGATTTATCTACAATGTCTATTGTAGAAATGGATGCCGTAAATATAAGAGAAGCTTATATCTTTTATGATGAACTATGTAACAGAAAGAAATTATTTGTCTTAAAGACTTTCAATGATTTCAGGATTATATGGGAGGATTTGAAATTAGCAGCAGGAAGCGTTTTTCTTTGTTACGATGCGGAAAAAATTTCTGGCATTTGTTTTTGTTTTGATCAGGGAGAAAAAATAATTATAAAAGATATATTCAGGAGAAAGAAAGCGGCAAAGACAGCTCTATTAAATCATGTCGTAACGCAATATCCAGAGAAAAAAATTTATGCGTCCTCCCCTATCATCAATACCAAGAAAAAAGGACATACCTGTACGCGTGGAATGGCGCGAATATTGGACGTAAAACAAGCCTTACAATTATACGCTTTATCCCATACAGACCTGAAAATAACCATTAAAGTAAACGATAAACAAATTGCGGAAAATAATGGCATCTTTCATGTATCCAATGGAGATTGTATCCAACAAAACAATGGAGATTTTGATTGCGAAGTAAGTATAAATATGCTTACGAGATTATTGTTCGGTTATCATACAGACGAACTCCCTCCTGTCTATAACATCTTTACTCCTAAACATCCCTATATGAGTCTCATGCTGGATTGACAGGGTTATGAGTTATGAATTATGAATTATGAATTAGGTTGACACATGAATTTCATTTTCAATTTTCAATTTTCAATTTTCAATTATTGAAGTTTTCTTTGATAGCGTTTAACATAAGAAATAAAGATATCGTTCATGTTTGGAAGTATTTCGTGAAAACTAATCAAGTTCACCTGTGATAATAGTAATTTGATTAAATCATTTGCTGTTTGATTTTTAGGAATTTTAAGACAGGCAGTTATAATACCATTTCGAAGGACTTCAACAGATTTCATTTCAATATCAGCAGGCAGACAAATAGATAAATCGACATCTGTAGTAGTAGTAAACTGAACAGAGAAGAGATTTTCTTTATTTGCATTTTTTATATCTGTGATATTTCCTTCCAATATTTTTTCTGATTTGTTAATCAAAGCGATGTCATCGCATAATTCTTCGACAGAATTCATATTATGGGTAGAGAAAATAATCGTTGCTCCATTATTTCTAAGCTCAAGCATTTCATTTTTGAGTAGATTAACGTTAATAGGGTCAAATCCGCTAAAAGGTTCGTCGAAGATAAACAATTTAGGTTCATGTATAACGGTTACAATAAATTGAACTTTCTGTTGCATTCCTTTAGATAGTTCTTCTACTTTTTTATTCCACCATGAGGTTATTTCAAATTTATCAAACCAATATTTCAATCGTTGTATGACAACATTTTTGGGTAACCCTTTCAGTCTTGCCAAATAAATAGCCTGTTCACCTACTTTCATTTTACGATATAATCCACGTTCTTCGGGCAAGTATCCTATTTCTTTTATATGTTTTTGAGCGAGAGGTTCTCCTTCAAATAATATTTTTCCATTATCGGGCGCCGTAATTTGATTAATAATACGGATTAGGGATGTTTTACCAGCCCCATTGGGTCCCAACAATCCAAAAATAGATCCTTTTCTCACCGATAAATCAATATTATCAAGAGCCGTATAATCCCCATATTTCTTTGTTACATCACAAACTTCTACAATATTCATCATAATTATTTTAATATGTCAATACAAACATTACCATTTACAACCATTTTTTTTCATCCATTTTTGTATTTCTTTATTGCCAAGTTGAGCAGCTTTGCGATAATATTTAAGATGCTCTTCCTTGTTTCCTAATCTATAATATACATGCCCTATGGACGCGTATGCTCTATTATCTTCAACATCAATATCAATAACGTTTTGGTAGGATTGAATAGCTTCTTGATATTCTTTTAGATGAACATAAAGATGCCCAATAAGGAGATGTAGCTGTGAACTTTTAGGATTGATGTCTATTGCTTTTTTATAATAGATAAGACTTTCTCCAAATTCACCCAAGGTAGCATACAAAGAACCTAACTGTATGTATGCTCCCGGATAATCAGGGTTAATCTGTATAACTTTTTGGTAGCAACGAATAGCATCATTATTGTTTTCCAGAGCTTCATATTCCATCCCCATAAGAAAGATTACATGCATATCGTCAGGGGAAACAGTAAGAGATTTTTGGAAATAACGGAGAGCATCCTTGTGTTTTGATAAAACCGAATATACAGCCCCCATTTGATAATATAATATCCCACTCTTCGGATTAAGTGCTATGGCTTTTTGACAGTATTTAATGGTTTCATAATACTCCTTTAAAACAAAGTGTATACTGCTTTTGAGAAAGTATGCATCATAATAATTCGGATCAATACTTATTGCTTTTTGGTAATAGCGTTCAGCTTCTTCGCTATTATTTAGATGATGATATGCAAAACCTATATCACAGTAACCCTCCGCATAATCAGGATTCATTTCTATAACTTTTTGATAGTAATGAATAGCATCGTTGTATTTTCTTAAACTATAGCAGGCTGATCCCATCTTTTTATATGCCTCTATATCGTTGGGATTAATGTCTATTGCTTTTTGTGCCTGTTGCATACGTTGTTCTAAGTCTTCAATTGTTTTTGCATCCAATCCTATATTAAAATATTCATCTATTACATCCTTCATAATTTAAATATTCTTTTTTCTTTATTAAATTTTGCGTGCAAAGGTACAATATTTTTTTATTCAACGTCAATGTTTAGCTATCTGTATATAATGAATTTCTATTCTCGCCCCTGCCCTGTTCTTTTTTTTGTTCTGTTTTCCAAGATATAATAATTGTTCGGGATAATTTTCACGCTATATATCCTGTTTATTTGTGGATAAAATTGTACTTTTGCAGCCAATTCAAAAAATAAGATAATGAAATATACACATAAAATCATTTCAATCACAATTATCTCAATAGCAGTTATTATTTCGGCAATCATAGTAGGAAACGCCTATAATATGCGTGGAAAAGCAACCCATAAAATAGAAGTTACAGGAAAAGCAGAACGCAATTTTACCGCTGACTTAATCGTATGGAACGGCTCTTTCTCCAAACAAAAGATTGATATGAAAGAAGCTTTTAAACAATTAAAAGCAGACGAAATCCTTGTGAAAGACTATCTTTTGAAAAAAGGTATCAAAGAAGAAGAAATGGTATTCAGTTCTGTGCAAATTCAAAAGGTCTATGATGATTTTTATGATGAAAAAGGGCGATACAATCGTAAATTTAGAGCTTACGAATTACGTCAGGAAGTCAATATTTCATCTCAAGATATTAACAAAATAGAAAAAATATCCCGTGAAGTATCTGAATTAATTGATATGGGCGTGGAATTGACAAGCGATGCGCCCGATTTTTTCTATACAAAACTCTCCGACTTAAAATTAGAATTGATTGAAGAAGCAACCCAAGACGGACGTACTCGTGCAGAAAAAATTGCTCATAACGCTAAAGCCCGTCTCGGTAAATTATTGTATGCCAATTTGGGTATTTTCCAAATTACTGCTCAAAACTCCAACGAAGATTATTCTTGGGGAGGCGCTTTCAATACCAAATCAAAAGAGAAAACGGCAAGCATTACTGTTCGCCTGAACTTTGAAGCAAAATAATCTACTTAGTATATGAAAAAAATATTAATCACCGGCGGCGCTGGATTTATTGGTTCTCATGTTGTACGTTTGTTTGTTACAAAGTACAGTCAATACTGCATATTCAACTTGGATAAATTGACATACGCAGGCAATCTTGAAAATTTAAAAGACATAGAAACCTATCCGAATTATACCTTTATCAAAGGAGATATTGTGGACACTGATTTTATTAACAATCTTTTTGCGCAATATCAATTTGATGGAGTGATACATCTTGCTGCGGAATCACATGTAGACAGGTCTATTATTTCTCCTTTGGATTTTATCCAAACCAATATTATAGGAACAGTAAACCTGTTGAACGCTGCACGTTTTACATGGGAGACGAACAGGGAAGACAAACGGTTTTATCATATATCCACTGACGAAGTATATGGTTCTTTGGGAGATGAAGGTTGTTTTACCGAACAAACACCTTATAATCCACACAGTCCTTATTCTGCTTCAAAGGCAAGTTCAGACCATTTGGTGCGCGCTTATCACGATACTTTTGATATGCCGAACATTATTACCAATTGTTCTAATAATTATGGACCCTATCAATTTCCTGAAAAACTCATCCCTCTTTTCATTAACAATATCCTAAACAATAAACCCTTACCCGTTTACGGAAAAGGATTAAACGTCAGAGATTGGCTTTATGTTGAAGACCATGCCAAAGCTATTGACCTTGTTTTTCATCAAGGAAAGAAGGGAGAAACTTACAACATCGGAGGCAATAACGAATGGAAAAATATAGACTTAATCCATAATCTAATCGAAATCATGGATGAAGAATTAGGTCGTAACAAAGGAGCTTCTCTGTCTTTAATTACTTACGTCAAAGATCGAGCAGGTCATGATTTACGCTATGCAATAGATGCTTCTAAAATCAAACGCGAATTAGGCTGGCAACCTTCCATACAATTCACAGAAGGGTTTAAACTCACGGTTAAATGGTATCTTTCCAATGAACAATGGCTAAAAAATGTTACCTCCGGCAATTATCAAAAATATTACGAAACGATGTATGCCAATCGCTAATGAGAAAAATTACACATACGTTTGTTTTTTTCATCATTTTATTTTGTATTATTCCTTTACAGGGTCAGGAAATGGTTATATCTGCAACAACAGATACGTCTACGAATGAAATAACAACCTTTATCACCCTGATAGATATACCCGAAGGAGGACGCGTTCGTTTTCAGCAACGACTGCTTCCGCATACAAAATTGACGCTCCCTCCTTCGGAATTTTCACTGTGGGATACTACGAATAATATCTTTACATTAATTACCCCAAAATATCCTCACAGTGATACCTTATCTTTTGTATTCATTTGCAAAACTGATTCGTTTCCTGACATAATTACTTGGGGCGAATCTGCTTTAATGTTTGAAAATAAAAACAGGATTGTGGAAAAAATTAACATTCCCGCAAAAAACTATATTATCCGACAAAACAATATTCCTGTTGACAGTCTGATAGCAGGTTTTTATTATATTCAAATACTCGCTTCGAAAACAGTACAATCAAAAAATGACATCGCCAAACTCATACATTTGCAAAATGACCACTTTACTTTGGAAGAAAAAACTGAAAAATATTATAAATATTTTATCGGACACTTTTCTTCAAGACAACAAGCCTCCGACTACCTGAAATATTATAAACAATATACACCCGACGCTTTTATTATTCAATTTTAATTAGAGTCTGTCTATAAAGTATAAAAAAGTAATCATCAACGCCGTTTAAACAACGCCGTCATTGCGAAGGAGGCGTTATGGGTTGCCTTTTTGTCTTTTCACACAGCCTCTTTCGCGCCTTCGTGCTTTTGTATTTTCACCAAATAGCATAGAGAATAGAAATTATCCCTACCAATGCGCAATAAATAGCAAAATAAATCAACTTTCCTTTTTTGACAATAGAAATCATCCATTTACAGGCAATACATCCCGTAACAAAAG
>JAIROC010000062.1 GCA_031257735.1 Bacteroidales bacterium
AATTCAACTCGCTAAAAGACGGGCAAGAGGATATAGAAATGTTAAAAATTTTATCAACATGATTTACTTTATTTCAGCTAAACTCAACTTTGATTACCCACACTATCCGTTATAGAGCCTAGAAAAATTTCTTTCCCCGATTTTATTTATTGCAGCTTACTGCCTACCGACATAAAAATTATACCTCTACACGAAGACACGAAAGAGGCTGTGTGAAAAGTATTTTCGTAACAACAGAGATCGTCATTGCGAGTAACCGTTTTGATTCTCAAAAGCACAAATGCAATGACGCTTTATGCCTCATAATACGGCATTTATAAAAAGCGTCATTATAAGGAGCGCAGCGACGTGGCACCCGTAAGAGCAGCGTAGCTAATCCCTAACAATCAATGCGTTCTTTGGTTAGGGATTGCTTCGCTGCGCTCGCAATGACGGCGTTATGCCGACATTATAGACAGACACTAATTAGCTGCGCTGCTCTCCGCTTCGCTTCGGGTCATAATTCATAATTAACCATGCTGTTTTCCTCTTACCAGATACAGGAATCTTTTTTAAACCATTTATTTTGTGCGCGCAGTGTTTGTTCGATAATATCGCGTACACATCCTTCACCTCCTTTACAGTGAGAGATATAATGTGAAGTTGTTTGTATTTCAATAGCGGCATCAGAGGGACAGGTTTTTAATCCTGCTAACTGCATAACATCATAATCAGGAATATCATCACCCATATAGACAACCTGTTCCGCTTTGATATGATGCTGTTTCAAGTAATCGGAAAAGATTACTGTTTTGTCAGCAACTTTCAAAAACATATCCATTCCCGAAAAATCATGGTAACGCAACCGCATACTGTTAGAATATCCTCCCGAAATAACGCATATTCTATACCCTTGCTTTAAGGCGTAATGAATAGCATATCCGTCTTTTACGTTAGTCTCTCGAAGTTGGTCTCCATCTGGCAATACTATTATTTTCCCCGTACTCAAAACCCCGTCAAAATCGAAAACAAATGTAGTGATGTCCTTTAATTTCTCTTTATAATTCTTCATTAGATAGTATGTTGTTTTTGAATAATATTTGAAAGCAATTGATATAATACCTTCAGATCGGTATTGTTTATCATTTCAATATGTTTATTGATAATCCCCACGTCATTACGGACTGCAGGACCCGTTTGCGCTTCTATGGGGGATAAATTATTTACTTTTTCAACGGTCTCTTTAATCAATGGCAATATGATTTTGAAGTCTATATTTCTTTGTTGCAAGATTTGTTGCGCAATGACATACAAAGCATTTGAAAAATTGGAAGCAAATACGCCTGCAAGATGCAAATAGGCTCTTTGTTCTGTATTCAAGTAATAAGTTATGGGAGAAATTACCCGTGCAAACTCCATAAGAAATTGCTCTGTTTGATGATTGGACGCTTCCACACAAAGAGGTACTTGTTCAAAAGTAATGAATTTATCTTTGCTAAACGATTGAAAAGGATACAGAACGCCATAGCAGTCTGAAAGATTCTCCAAAATATCCATCTCCAATGAACCTGAAGTGTGTACGCAAATGGCTTTCGTTTTGGGGAAAGCTGAAATAATTTCCCTGTAAGCATCATCCTTAACGGAAAATAAGTACAAATCAGACACAGGAACAGATGTAATATTATCAACCGCTTCTGCTTTCAGCTGCTTCGCCAACAAGGTTGCATGAGATAAATTCCGACTAAACACACAACGTATTGAATACCCACGAACAAACAGTCTTTTGGCTAAATGCCATGCCACATTGCCCGCTCCAATCACCGATATTGATATTTCCGACGTTAGCATACTTAAAGATTTTTCGCTTTCAGAAAATACAACAACTTTTCCAATGCCCGTCCTCGATGACTGATTGCATTTTTTTCTTTCATATCCATCTCCGCAAACGAAACATCATATCCCAACGGCTGAAAAATTGGATCATAACCAAATCCCTGTTGTCCCTGTTTTTCATACAAAATAATTCCATCCACACGTCCCTCAAACAAATATTCTTTGCCTTCCATAATCAAGGCGATAACTGTACGAAAACAGGCGTTACGGTTTGTATGATCTTTCATTTCTTGTAAAACTTTATTCATATTATCTTCAAACGAGTGTTGATTACCCGCATAACGCGCAGAATATACGCCCGGACGACCGTTTAATGCCTCAACTTCCATTCCCGTATCATCCGAAAAACAATTCCTGTGGTACTTTCGATAAATATAATGTGCTTTTTGAAGCGCGTTTCCCTGCAAATCAGGTTTATCTTCTGGTATGTCATCGTAGCAATCAATATCTGATAACGATAATATTGTACACATTGTCCCGATGACAGACTTTACTTCATCCAATTTATGTTTATTATTACTTGCAAAAACCAATTCCATATTGTTTTATTATTTAAGTAGACGGGGGAACGAGTGGACAGGTAAACACGGACAACTTATTGTTTTGTTTTCTTAAAACTGTTCAATGCGAGTTTCAATGAAAAGACATGAGAATATAAAGCCGCAGAAACATCCCCAATATCGCAATAAGCATAATCAACAGTAACTATGTTTTTAATACAAAAACCAACACCTATATTTACTTGACAGGTAACTACTTTTTTCGTTCCTTTTTCCAGATCGAGTTTCTTTTCGTTTTGGAAATTGCCTATTCCTGTCCGCAGAAAAACAATATTCTTATAGCCAAACTCTATTCCAATATGGGGGGATATATTCATTGCTTTGCTGTTGATTAATTCATTTCGTCTTCCGTCAAAACTCATGTCCAAATCTATTGTTGTCATCAGAGAAAATCCCTTTCCCAAAGCAAAATCTCTTCCGCTTCCTATCAACAAACGAGGCACAGTGTATTCCAATCCATTTTGTGGAATTTCATTCCCCGTAAGTTCAAACACTTCTTTCATCTCGTCCGACAAATTGAAATACCATGCGTTAAATGTAGACGTCAAATCTTTTACCACCAATCCAAATCTCCACTTCTTGAGTTGATACTGTAACCCTGCATCCAATCCAAACCCCCATGCGCCTGCAAATTTTCCAATATAGCGATGTATAATCTTAAAATTACCTCCAAAAGCAAGTCCTTTGACCTGTTTAAACGTTCTCCCATACGACAATAACACACCCCAATCCGCTGCATCGAAATAAGTAATAAGATCGTAATTAACATTGCCTTGTTTGTCTATCAATTGAGTAGTATTGGGAATATTATCAACCCCAAAACGAATTACCGTTACCCCAACAGTTTGATGTTCATCTATGCGATATGAAAAAGCGCCATAATCATATTTGGCAATGCCCGCAAAATATTCCGCATGCATCAATGATAATTGATACTTTTGTTCAACATTTGCCAGTCCTGCAGGATTCCAATAACCCGATGTAACATCAAAAGACATGGCTACCTGTGTATTTGCCAAAGCAAGCCCTTTAGCTCCAACGCCTAATGTGAGAAACTCATTGCTATATTTTGACTGTCCCTGCCCAGCAAAGGGAACAATAACCATCATAACCAACAGGACAACTATAAAAAAACTTTTATCTCTAATTTTATTCATACAAGTCTAAAAAACAATATTCATAGCGCTATATTAAAATATAGCTAACACTTTTCCTATAACGCCAATTCCCTATAAACATTATATCGTAACAACTAAATTTTGAATTGAGTTCATAAACTTCATTAATTGAAAATTGAAATTGCCCTGTACTATTGATTGCGGGCTTTCAGCCCTTTATCGTTATTCATTGATTACAATTATACATTGGAAAAATGAATTTATGAGTTTTCGGACAGACACTAATTATGCTGACGCAAGAAAACCTTATTTCCAACCTTATTTTTCCCAAACAAAATAACCTTAGTAGCAATGGATTGCACCTACACATGACAACCTTATTACCTTATTATTCATTTGCTCTTCTTTCTG
>JAIROC010000109.1 GCA_031257735.1 Bacteroidales bacterium
CATAACTCATAATTCATCTTTGTTTATTATTAAAGGCATTAGAGATATGAGATATTACTGCAATCCCAACAGGAATATAATGAATGATAGAACGCAAGGAATTTGTTGCAATAGATATGAAATTCCATTTGTTGTAGATTGTGTTCCAATCTTTTTTTATTTTATTTTCTTTTTGTTCTATTTTGTAATACAGTAGTTGTTTTTCGTATTTAAGTTCTGTGAGATTGGCAAGTGAAGCATATCTTGTACTTGAATTATTCTTCTTCATTTTTTGTTGTTTTTTTATGATGATGAAACAGAATACGACTTAATATTCTTATCATGGGATTGACAAATATTCGTTTTCGCAAGAGATAAAACATGAAAAATAAAATTACCCATATTCCTCCCATAATAAGCAATCCCGGTATCAATGAATGGAAAAACAATGCTGTCCAATGTATAAATGCCATTGAAAAGTGGATAGCTGCAAGGGTTATGAATAATATACATAATAATGAAGCAAAGAATATGGAAAGGATAATAGATAGTTTTTCGAGCAAATTTAAACGGAATAAATCATAATTCATTTCTATGTATTCCTTCACATCTTTAATGAAAGATGTATACATATCATTTTTCGGTTCGGGTGTATTCATAATAAAATCTTCTATTGCGCAATGATTTTATTCATTTTTAATGTTTTTATTGATGTTCTCCAATTGTTCTTCCAGATTTGCAATTTCTTCTTCCAATCCATCAATACCCTCTAATACTTTTCTTTTGAGATAGTTCAAGAGATGTTCTATTTGTTCTTTGGTAAAATGATTATCTTCTTCTATTTTTCTACATAATTTTTTTTTAGTTTCTGTTCCTTCGTCAGGTGCAAAAAGCAATGCGATGATCCCGCCCACCAATACGCCACCTAAAAAAGCATAAATATGTGATTGTTTCATAAGCGTTTTTGTATTATTATCTATTTGTAATTTTAATTTCTAGTTGTTTATTCGCACAAAATACATGCCAACGATGGGTAATTTTTTTGCAAAGTAACCAATCGAAGCAACAATGAAATTGCATTGACTGCATTTTCTTGTCGATTTTTCGATCAATTTTTCTTCAAATTTGACATGATG
This sequence comes from Bacteroidales bacterium, assembly GCA_031257735.1. GTDB lineage: Bacteria > Bacteroidota > Bacteroidia > Bacteroidales > WCHB1-69 > JAIROC01. The sequence continues at coordinate 1,116 of JAIROC010000109.1, forward strand.
ACCGCCAAAAGTCGGAATTATTCTTCAAAAAGCTAAAAGTAGCTTATGTTTTTTTTATAATCAAAAAATGGGTATAATATAGGGATGTATATACTGTAAATCATAGATATATCTATGTATATAGCGCCGTAAAAGCGCTGTGAGTGTCGTTTTTTAGTGGATATTGTTTTTTATATTTTTATTTGAAAATCATTAATACGAAAAAAATATTTACCGCTGTATACTAATTGTTTACAGGGAAAGAATGCTGGTTCGATAAAAGAAAAATATCAATTTTGTATTAGAGAGGTGTTTTGTATTAAAAAAAATTGTAATTTTGCAGCCCGTTGAAAATAGAGTTATCGGACAAAACAACTCACGATGTTCGACGGTAAAATTAGATAAAAAGTAAATAATGTCAGGTTTAATAGGGAAAAAAATTGGTATGACCAGTATCTTTGATGCCTCTGGAAAAAATATTCCATGCACAGTATTACAGGCTGGTCCTTGTGTGGTAACACAAGTAAAGACGATTGAAAAAGATGGATATGAAGCCATCCAGTTAGCCTTTGATGAAAAAAAGGAGAAAAATACAACACAGGCGCTGAAAGGTCATTTTAAAAAGGCACAAACAACACCTAAACGTGTTTTGATGGAGTTTAGTCGTTTTGAAGTGGAACAACGCAAAAACTTTGGAGAAATATTGAAGGTAAATGTATTTGAAGAAGGCGAATTTGTTGATGTATCGGGGACAAGTAAAGGGAAAGGATTTCAAGGTGTTGTAAAGCGTCATGGATTTAGCGGAGTAGGAGACAGTACTCACGGACAACATAATCGCTTACGCGCCCCCGGTTCAATGGGGGCTTCATCATGGCCTTCCCGTGTATTTAAAGGAATGAGAATGGCAGGAAGAACAGGAGGAAATAAAATAAAAATGATAAACTTACAGATAGTAAAAATTATACCTGAAAGAGATTTAATCATAGTAAAGGGATCTGTCCCCGGTTATAACGGTTCATATTTAAAAATAGAAAGATGGAGCTAAAAGTAATAAAAATAGATGGTACAGAAACCGGTAAAACGGTTATATTAAATGATGATATATTTGGCATAGAACCTAATAATCATACTATATGGTTGGATGTAAAACAATATTTAGCAAACCAACGACAGGGGACACATGCTACAAAAGAAAAGTCAATAATTTCGGGCAGTACTCGTAAGTTGAAAAGACAAAAAGGGACGGGTGGCGCTCGTGCTGGCAGTATCAAATCACCTTTATTTCGTGGAGGAGCAAGAATATTTGGTCCCCAACCAAGAGATTATGGTTTTAAACTGAATAAAAAGGTAAAACGTTTGGCTCGTATGTCAGCATTATCTATTAAGGCAAAAGAAGAAAATATCATTGTAATAGAACCGTTTCAATTAGAGGAGCCTAAAACGAGAGATTTTATTGCGATATTGAAAAACACAAATCTTTTCGACAGGAAAACATTATTTGTTGTTGATGAGTTGAATAAGAATGTATATTTGTCTTCTCGAAATTTAGAGCGTGTGAAAATCACAACAATATCAAACTTAAATACCTATCAAATACTGAACGCAGAAAGTTTGGTTTTCTTTGAAACCATTACTTCCGGGTTTGATGAATTTTTTAAAATAAACGAGTAAAAAAGAAAGAAAATGAATATTATATTGAAGCCTGTCATAACTGAAAAGATGACAAATATTAAAGATAAATATAATCGTTATGCTTTTATTGTAGACAGAAAGGCAGATAAGATACAAATAAAAAAAGCGGTAGAAGAATTTTACGACGTAGAAGTAGAATGGGTAAATACATTGATACAAAGAGGTAAAGATGCATCCCGTTATACGAAAACAGGATTAATTAAAGGGAAAAAAAGTAGTTTTAAAAAAGCAATTGTTCAACTAAAAGGTGAACATCAGATTGACTTTTTCAGCAATATATAATATAGAAAGAAAAAGATGGGATTAAAGAAGTTTAAACCGGTAACACCCGGACAGCGATTTAAGCTGACAAGCAATTTTAATGAATTGACAGCCTCAGCTCCAGAAAAGAGTTTGCTTATACCAAAGAAACGCTCAGGAGGGAGAAATAATGAAGGTAAAATGACCATGCGTTATATCGGTGGCGGTCATAAGAAAATGTATCGTATCGTTGATTTCATTAGAGAAAAAGATGGAATACCTGCAACAGTAAAAACTATAGAATATGACCCCAATCGTTCGGCGCGTATCGCTTTGCTTTTTTATGCAGATGGGGAAAAACGCTACATAATAGCCCCTCATGGACTACAGGTAGGACAAAAAATATTTTCAGGGAAAGGCGTATCACCAGATGTGGGAAATACACTTTTATTGTCTGAAATTCCCTTGGGAACAGTTATTCATAACATAGAGATGCAGCCGGGAAGAGGCGCTAAAATAGCAAGAAGCGCAGGTTCTTATGCTCAATTGATGTCAAGAGATGAACGTTATGTAACCATAAAATTGCCATCAGGAGAAACACGCAGAATATTGTGTACATGCAAGGCTACTATAGGAATGGTTTCTAACATAGATCATAACTTGCAGGTATCAGGTAAAGCAGGAAGAACACGTTGGATGGGACGCCGTCCGAGAGTTCGCGGTGTAGTAATGAACCCAGTGGATCATCCAATGGGAGGAGGCGAAGGAAGAGCATCAGGAGGGCATCCTCGTTCGCGAAAAGGTTTATATGCAAAAGGATATAAAACTCGTAAACCGAAGAAAATGTCATCACAATATATAATAGAAAGAAGAAAAAAGTAATAAAAAGATAATTAAGAGGAAAAATGAGTAGATCGTTAAAAAAAGGACCGTATATCCATCACAAGCTCGAAAAGAGAATATTAGAAGCACAGGAAACAGGTAAAAAATCAGCTATTAAAACATGGTCACGAGCATCAATGATATCTCCAGACTTTGTAGGACAGACAATAGCCGTCCATAATGGGAATAAATTTATTCCTGTATATGTAACTGAAAATATGGTTGGACATAAATTGGGAGAATTTGCGCCAACACGTATTTTTAGAGGTCATGCAGGAAGTAAAGATAAGGGAAAAAAGTAAAGCAAATAAAGTAGAAAGATGGGAGCAAGAAAAAGGTTAGCCGCCGAAGCAAGAAAAGAAAAAAACAGTAATCTGTGTGTGGCGCGATTGGTAGATAACAGGACATCCCCTCGTAAAACTCGCTTGATGGCAGATTTAGTAAGAGGAAAAAATGTTGAGTATGCTTTAAATGTATTGAAATATAGTAAAAAAGAATCCTCGGAAAAAATTCGTAAGTTGATACTGTCCGCTATCTCCAATTGGCAAACGAAAAACGAAACAGTTCGCGTAGAAGACAGTGATTTGTATGTAAAAGAGATTTTTGTAGATGGAGGTACTATGTTGAAACGGTTAAGACCTGCTCCAAAAGGAATGGGACACAGAATAAGAAAGCGTTCTAATCATATCACTGTAATATTAGGCAGTAAAACGACAGAAATGGAAGCTGTAGAAGCAACCGAAGGACAAGAACAACAAGAAGAAAACGTAAATCAAATAGAAGAATAAATGGGACAAAAAGTAAATCCAATAGGACTTCGTTTAGGAATAATTAGAGGCTGGGATTCTAATTGGTATGGAGGTAAAGATTTTGGACAAAAATTGGTAGAAGATGATAAAATTAGAAAGTATTTAAAAGCCCGTCTGCAAAAAGCGGAAGTTTCTAAAATATACATCGAACGAACTTTAAAGTTAATAACAATAACAATCAATACAGCACGTCCCGGCTTGATAATCGGTAGACTTGGTCAGGAAGTTGATAAGTTGAAAGAAGAATTGAAAAAAATTACAAGCAAGGATATTCAAATCAACATATCAGAAATTAAACGTCCCGAATTGGATGCAGTATTAGTTTCTCAAACAATAGCCAATCAAATAGAAGGTCGAATGTTTTACAGAAGGGTTGTAAAAGCTGCCATAGCTTCAACGATGCGTGCAGGAGCAGAAGGAATAAAAGTTTCTATTTCTGGTCGTATAGGAGGAGCTGAAATGGCAAGAACCGAACATTTTAAAGATGGACGTACCCCTCTCCATACCTTACGTGCCGATATTGATTACAATCATGCAGAAGCTCATACTACATACGGACGTTTGGGGGTTAAAGTTTGGATATGCAGAGGTTTGATTTATGGTAAAAACGATTTGTTCCAATCTTCTACAGAAGGTAAATCAGGACAACAAAAAAGAGATAGAGAAAAAACTTATACCAGAGGTGATAGAGGTGATAGATACGATAGAGGCGGTGGTAGAGGGAACAGAGATAATAGAGATCGCGATAGAGGTCGAAACAACGACAGAAACGACAGAAACGACAGAAAAGAAAGAAGAAAATAAGTTCATTAAATTTTAATAATATAAGTAAGATAGAGCAATGTTACAGCCAAAAAAGACAAAATATAGAAGAGTACAAAAGGGTAAAATGAAAGGAAATACTAAATGCGGCGCTGAAATTGCATTTGGTTCATTCGCTATCAAAGCCCTTGAAGAATGTTGGATGACAGGAAGACAAATAGAAGCCGCTCGTCAGGCAATTACTCGTTACATGAAACGAGAAGGACAATTATGGATACGTGTTTTTCCTGATAAACCGGTAACTAAAAAACCAGCAGAAGTACGTATGGGTAAAGGAAAAGGCTCGCCTGAATATTTTGTTGCGAGAATTTCCCCAGGTAGAATAATTTTTGAATCTGACGGAGTTCCTTTGGAAATTGCAAAAGAAGCTATGCGTTTGGGCGCTCAAAAATTACCTATCCTGACAAAATTTGTAGTGAGAAGAGATTATTCAGAAGACATAATATAAGAAGTTAGACAATGAAACAATCAGTGATAACAGGACTTTCAACAAAAGAGTTGTATGAAAGATTGGATGAAGAAACAAAACAATTGGTAAAAATAAAATTACATCATGCAGTTTCACCTATTGAAAATCCAAATGTGATAAAAGAAGCTCGTAAAACAATTGCGAGATTAAAGACGGAAATTAGAGCAAGAGAACTTGTAGAAAATAAGGCTGTAAAATAAAAGATAAATTCTTGACATGGAAAGAAATTTTAGAAAACAAAGAGAAGGTGTTGTTGTTAGCAATAAAATGACAAAATCTATTATCGTAGAAGTAGAAAGTAGATTGAAACACCCTAAGTATGGTAAATTCTTGAAGAAAACATCCCGCTTTATGGCACATGATGAAAAAGAAGAGTGTCAAATAGGCGATGTAGTAAAGATAATGGAAACAAGACCATTAAGTAAAAATAAGTGTTGGAGATTAGTAGAAATAATAGAAAAAGCGAAATAGTATGATACAACAGGAATCGAGATTATCCGTAGCGGATAACAGTGGAGCAAAAGAAGTATTATGTATCCGTGTATTGGGAGGAACAAAAAAACGTTATGCCAGCATAGGCGATAAGATTGTTGTAACCGTTAAAAACGCAATACCATCGGGAAATATAAAGAAAGGCACAGTAACAAAAGCTGTCGTTGTAAGAACAAAAAAAGAAGTTCGTAGAAATGATGGCTCCTATATTCGTTTTGATGACAATGCAGTAGTATTATTGACTGCTACTGAAGAATTACGTGGAACACGTATATTTGGTCCCGTTGCTCGTGAACTGAGAGAAAAACAATATTTGAAGATAGTGTCATTAGCGCCAGAAGTATTATAAATAAAGATTAAAAGAAAATAATAGTTAAACAATGCAACCGAAAATACATATTAAAAAAGGCGATAACGTTAAGGTTTTGTCTGGAGATGATAAAGGTCAAACAGGTAAAGTTCTCAAAGTAGAAGTTAAAAAGTACAGGGCATTTGTAGAAGGCGTCAATTTGGTGTCCAAACATACAAAACCCAGCTCGAAAAATCCGCAGGGAGGTATTATAAAAAAAGAAGCTTCTGTACATATTTCTAATTTAATGCTTGTTGATGGAAAAGGAAATGCAACCCGTATCGGGAGACGTATGGGAAGTAAGGATAAATTAGTTAGATATTCAAAAAAATCAGAAGAGGAGATTAAATAATGAGCTACAAACCAAGATTGAGAGAAAAATACGAAAAGGAAATACTTCCAACATTGAAAGAACAGTTCGGCTTTACGTCTGTGATGCGCGTTCCAAAGATTACCAAGATATGTTTGAATCAAGGATTGGGCGGCGCTACCGCTGATAAAAAATTAATTGATAATGGTATCAATGAAATGACATTGATTGCAGGACAAAAAGCCGTTCCTACCAAGTCGAAAAAAGATATTTCTAACTTTAAATTGAGACGTGGAAATCCTATTGGCGTACGTGTAACACTTCGCGGAGATAGAATGTACGAGTTTTTAGACAGATTGATTTCTGTGTCAATTCCACGTGTTCGCGATTTTAGAGGCGTTAATGACAAAGGATTTGACGGTAGAGGAAACTATTCAATGGGTGTTACCGAACAAATTATCTTTCCCGAAATTGATATTGATAAAATCAGCAAAATCAATGGAATGGATATTACTTTCGTTACAACAGCACGTAACGATAATGAATGTTTGGCATTGTTGAAAGAATTTGGATTACCTTTTAAAAATCAAAAGAAATAAAAAATTATCAGAACAGCAAAAACATATAATAAAAAAGTGTACCTTTGCACGTTCCAAAGAAAATAAAAAAAGTAGAAGCAAAATATAAAGTATGTCAAAAGAGTCAATGAAAGCTCGGGAAGTAAAAAGAGCAAAATTAGTGGCAAAATATGCTGTGAAAAGAGCAGCGCTGAAATCAGCAGGAGAATGGACAGAATTACAAAAATTACCGCCTAATTCAAATCCTATTCGTCTGCATAATCGTTGTATGTTAACAGGTCGTCCGAAAGGATATATGAGAACGTTTGGACTTTCGCGTATTAACTTCCGCGAAATGGCGTCAAAAGGATTAATTCCCGGAGTGAGAAAAGCAAGTTGGTAAAAAAACATAGATAAATAAAAAGATGAATACGGATCCGATAGCAGATTATTTGACCAGAATACGTAATGCCGTGATGGCAAAACACAGGGTAGTTGAAATCCCTACGTCAAGTATGAAAAGAGAAATAACAAAGATATTATTCGATAAAGGATATATCTTGAACTATAAGTTTGAAAACGATAAAGTACCGGGTATAATAAAAATAGCTTTGAAATATCACCCTGTTTCTAAACAGAGCGCTATTACAGAGTTAAAAAGAGTTAGTCGTCCGGGATTGCGCAGATATGTGGGGGTAGATGAACTTCCACGCGTTTTAAACGGTATGGGCATCGCTGTTATTTCTACGTCTCGCGGTATGATGACAGATAAGGAAGCACGTTCATTAGGAGTTGGTGGAGAAGTTATTTGTTACATTAGTTAAGGAGGAGTAGTAGAAATGTCAAGAATAGGGAAATTACCGATAGTGTTGCCAGAGGGTGTAACAATTAATATAGATGAGAAAAAAAGTGTTGTTACGGTTAAAGGAAAAAGAGGCGAATTGTTTCAAGCCATAGATCCTGCCATAACATTGAAAGTAGAAGGTAATACATTGTACGTAAACCGTCATACAGAACAAAAAAGACATAAGGCATTACACGGTTTGTACAGATCATTGCTTGCCAATATGGTAAAAGGAGTTAGTGAAGGTTTTACCGTAGTACAGGAATTAGTCGGAACAGGATATAAAGTTCAGGCAACAGGACAGATATTAGATATGTCATTGGGATATTCTCATAATATTGTCTTTGAATTACCTAAAGAAATTACAGTAGAAACGGTTACAGAAAAAGGGAAAAATCCGCTTATAAAAATGACATGTTCGGATAAACAACTGTTAGGACAGGTTGCATCCAAAATCAGGTCATACAGGAAACCAGAACCCTATAAAGGAAAAGGTATTCGTTTTCAGAATGAAGTGGTGCGTAAAAAAGCAGGTAAATCGGCAGATAAATAAGAATAGCATAGTAAAATATAAAATTCAAAAACAAGGATGGGAACGAAAAATCAAAAAGTTTATAGAAGAGAAAGAGTTAAACACAGAATTAGAAAAACGATTTATGGAACGGCAGAATGCCCAAGATTATCTGTGTTTAGAAGTAATAACCAAATATATGCTCAAATTATCAATGACGATTTAGGCGTAACATTAGTATCTGCGTCATCTTGTATATCGTCAATTGATACTCAAAAGATAACAAAAATAGAAAAAGCTAAATTGGTAGGAAATGATTTGAGCGCAAGAGCAATAGAAGCCGGAATAACAAAGGTTGTATTTGATAGAAATGGCTATTTATATCATGGTAGAGTAAAATCTTTAGCAGAAGCAGCTAGAGAAGGAGGTTTAAAATTCTAAATTGAAAAGATGTTAGTAGATATAAAAAAAATAAAGATAAGCGACATTACCTTTGAAGAAAAGTTAGTAAGTGTACAACGAGTTACCAAAGTTACCAAAGGAGGTAGGACATTCAGTTTTTCTGCCGTTGTCGTTATTGGAAATGGAGATGGTATTGTAGGGTATGGCTTGGGAAAAGCCAAAGAAGCAGTAGCGGCTATTCAAAAAGGAGCCGAAGACGCAAAAAAACATTTAATCTATGTCCCTGTATTAAAAGGAACAATTCCCCATACACAGGAAGGACATTATAGTGGTTCACTTGTGTTTATGAAGCCAGCTTCTCCCGGAACAGGAGTTATTGCAGGAGGCGCTATGCGTGCCGTATTTGAAAGTGTCGGCATTAAAAATGTATTGGCAAAGTCAAAAGGTTCTTCCAATCCACATAGTGTAGTAAAGGCTACTTTTGATGCCTTATCTCGTATGAAAGATCCTTATATGGTGGCTCAATTGAGAGGCGTTGATTTGAATAAAGTCTTTAATGGTTAATGTAGTTTTAATAATCCTAAAACAAAGAAAATGGATAAGAGATTAAGAATAACTCAAATTAAGAGTCAGATAAATAGACCGCAAGTTCAAAAAAGAACAATAAAAGCGTTAGGAATACAAAAATTGAACCGTCCCAAAGAAGTAGTGGCAACTCCACAAATATTGGGAATGATTAATACGGTTAAGCATTTGTTAAAGGTAGAAGAAATTTAGTAGTAATCAATAAGGAAAGATAAAGTTTAATATGAATTTGAATAGTTTAAAACCTGCAAAAGGTTCAACAAAGACTGCTAAACGTATAGGAAGAGGAGAAGGTTCTGGTAGAGGTGGAACATCAACCAAAGGACATAAAGGAGCTCAATCAAGATCAGGTTATTCAAGAAAAGCTGGTTTTGAAGGCGGACAAATGCCCTTGTATAGACGCGTACCTAAATCAGGATTTAAAAATATTAACAGAATAGCCTATACAGCTATTAATGTATCAACATTGCAATATTTGTTTGATAATAAAAATATTTCTCTGATTGATATAGATGCAATGCGTGCAAACGGATTGATTGGTAAGAATGATTTGGTTAAGATATTGGCAAAGGGTGAAATTACTGCAAAATTAGAAGTAAAAGCACATGCCTTTTCCAAGAAAGCAATTGAGTTAATAGAAGCCCAAGGTGGCGTAGCAACAAAGATATAATATGAAAAGATTTATAACCACATTAAAAAATATATATCATATAGAAGAATTACGTAAGCGTATTCTTTATACATTGGGTATTATTTTGGTGTATAGGGTAGGTTCTTATATAGCATTGCCGGGCGTTGATGCCGCAGCGCTTGCAAATTCTTCTTTTACTTCGAGTTCACGCGAAGGATTGTTGGGATTATTGGATATGTTTTCTGGAGGCGCTTTTTCAAATGCTTCTATTTTTGCATTGGGAATTATGCCTTATATTTCTGCGTCGATTGTTATTCAGTTATTAACGTTGGTAGTTCCTTATTTTCAACGTATGCAAAAAGAAGGCGAAAGCGGTCGAAAGAAAATTAATCAGATGACACGTTTATTGACTATTGCCGTTACAGCATTGCAAGCTCCTGCTTATATAGCCAATTTGATAAATACAGTTGGAACAAATTCAGGGGTTTTTCATACACTTACAGGCGAGGTCATATCGGGAGGAACTATTCCGTGGTCATTTACTATTGTTTCTGTAATTATATTAATATCAAGTACTCTCTTTATTATGTGGTTAGGAGAACGTATTACAGAAAAGGGGGTCGGAAATGGTATCTCATTGATCATTATGATAGGTATCATTGCACGATTACCATTTGCATTATCCGCAGAATTTGCATCTAAAGTGGCAGAAACAGGTAATGGCGGTTTGGTAACATTTTTGATAGAATTGTTGTTATTGGCAGGCGTTGTATTTATTACTATATTGCTGGTACAGGGAACAAGAAAAGTTCCTGTACAGTATGCGAAACGTGTAGTAGGAAATAAACAATATGGCGGACAACGACAATATTTACCGTTAAAAGTAAATGCGGCAGGAGTAATGCCTATCATTTTTGCGCAAGCTATTATGTTTTTACCTTTGACGATTATGGGATTTGCAGCGCCTTCCGAAACAATGAGCGGGTTTGCTGCGGCAATGACCAATACAACAGGATTCTGGTATAATTTTGTATTTGCCGTTTTGATTATACTGTTTACCTATTTTTATACGGCAATAACTTTCAATCCTACGCAGATAGCAGAGGATATGAAAAAGAATGGCGGCTTTATTCCGGGTATTAAACCGGGAAAAAAGACGGTTGAATTTATAGATACTATTATTTCGAGGATAACGTTGCCCGGATCAATTTTCTTGGCGTTTGTTGCGATTATGCCAATGTTTGCGAGACTGTTTGGAATAAATTCACAGTTTGCACAGTTTTTTGGCGGGACATCTTTATTAATTATGGTAGGAGTAGTGTTGGATACGCTGCAACAGATAGAAAGTCATTTATTGATGCGGCATTATGATGGATTAACAAAATCAGGACGGATAAAAGGACGTTCTCCACTTCCTATCGGTTAAAAATTTGAATGATGTTTAGCGCAGTACGTTTGAAAACAGAACGGGAAATCGAAATAATAAAAGAAAGTTCTTTGATACTAGGAAAAACACTGGCAGAGGTAGCAAAGCTCATCAGTCCGGGCGTATGTCTTAAAACTTTGGATAAAGTTGCCGAAGAATATATTCGGGATAATGGCGCTGTCCCAAGTTTTAAGGGATATAATGGATTTCCTGCAACCTTATGTCTTTCTGTTAATGACGTAATTGTGCATGGAATACCCGGACAGTATGAATTAAAAGATGGAGATATTATTTCTGTAGATTGCGGAGTAAAGAAAAATGGATTTCATGCGGATTATGCCTATACTTTTTATGTTGGTAATGTTGCTGAAGAAATACGTAATCTGTGCGATAGAACAAAACAAGCCCTTTATATAGGAATAGAAAAGGCAAAGGCAGGAAATAGAACAGGAGATATAGGTTTTGCTATTCAGTCTTATGTGGAGAGTTACGGTTATTCAGTGGTTAGGGAATTGACAGGACATGGAATAGGTCGAAATCTTCATGAAAACCCAGATGTGCGTAATTATGGACAAAAAAATAGCGGGTCTAAATTGAAAAGAGGAATGGTTTTTTGTATAGAACCGATGGTTAATTTAGGTTGTAAGGAAATAAGTATTGACAAAGACGGTTGGACAACACGAACCTTTGACAGATTACCTTCCGCCCATTATGAACACATGGTGGCTATCAGAGAAAATGGAACGGAAATTGTATCAACCTATAAATATATAGATGAAGTTTTAAATAATAAAAAATATAATTAATAAAGTTAATAAAAGGAGATAAAATTATGGCTATCAAGTATACTGTAAAAAAGAAAACACAAGCAGGTGTTGTAGGCGGCGGAGAAAGAAAATATTACGCTGTCATCACTACAGATGGAGAACTTACTATAGATGATTTAGTAAAAGAAATTGAAAAGTTCAGTTCACTCAGTGAGCCGGATATTAGAGGCGTTATTGTTGCTTTGGAAAATGCAATTCAAGACAAATTAGCTAATAGTCAAATTGTCCGTTTGGACAAATTAGGTTCATTTTATCCAACACTTTCTAGCGAAGGCAAAGAAAAAGAAGAAGAAGTGAATGAACGTTGTATAAAAAAAGTAGGTATCAATTATCGTCCGGGTGCGCGCATATTGCAAACAATGCAAAACGCAGGATATAAAAAAGTAACAACAAAGAAGAAAGATAAAGAGAATGAATAAGATAAGAAAGTAGCAGCTGCTTTGAAGGTAAGGCAAGCCACTTTAATGCAAAACCAAAGCAGGTTTCAGGCAAAACCTAAGCTGCTTTTAGGTAAAACCAAAGCTGCTTTTCGGCAAAACCTAAGCTGCTTTTGAGCAAAAGCAACGCTGCTTTAAAGTCAAAGCAAAGCTACTTTTTTTTAAATAAAAAGATTAGAAGTAAATAGAAGAAAATGAATATGTTTTTTAGAAAGATAGAAATATTAGCGATAGTGGTATTGATGTCATCAATGGTGGGGTCTGCTCAAAAAAGGATAGTTTGGTATTTAACGTACACAAAAACTTTTTATGCTATACCATCATGTGTGAAGCAAGATGAAATCAATGATCTTGATTTAGTAAGTATGATTACAGAAGAGCCTCTTATAGAGCAGACGCAAGAGTTTATTAGTGATGATAATCATCTTACTGTTACTGTTAGTTATCCCCAAAAACCCCGATATGAATATGATTATAAGTATATGAAAGGGAGAATGGTTTTTTCTAAAGAGGGAACATGGGTATATGATCATCATGGGAATGAAATTGCTTTTGAACCTAATAAGGATAAAAATTCTTTTCTCATAGATGAATCAATTAGTCGTTCTTATGGCATTTATAATGATATATTTGAGGTGGATTTTCATTATGCAGTAGAGATGCTTTCTAAAGCGGGCTTTAAAGTCTATAAGAGCAATGATGATTATTTGACAGGAATAAATGATATGATGGAAATAGTTATAGACTTTAAAAACTTTATTTATGAAATACGTTTTTTTGAAAAAGAACAGTTAAAGATGATAGAACGGACGCAATATATAAAAACGAAGGAGAAGGGTGCTATTATTCCCTATAGGGAAACAATAATTACATATAATACATTGCCAAGTAGTAATATTCCATATCAAATAACTAAGGAAAAATCATATTCGTTTTATGAGGTGAGAAATGCGAGGGGAGAAATAATTGTAAAAGAAGGGAATGCGGAGGTGATTTTAAAAACATCTGACAAACAGGAAAAGAACATCCAATTGGGGCAATATGAAGAAATAGAGAAACGAAAGATGGAAATGAAAGTATATCCTAATCCAGCAGAAGAACAAATAACTATTACTCTTCCCTTTTATATGAATGATGATGTTTCTATTGATATAATAAATATTATGGGTGTGTCTGTTTTATCAGAACAACACGTAAAAGGTAATCAAGTAAAATTGAATATTCATTCGTTGATTGCTGGTGTTTATATTATACGTTGTACACAAGATAATAAATCAATCACTGCTCGTTTTATAAAGCAATAATAAAAAAGTGTCAAACATAAAAAAACAAATAAAGATGAAGAAAATAAATTGTTTGTTAGTCATTTTAGTTTTTACGATATTAAATATGAATGCACAAAGGCCGCCTTTCGTTGATACATGTGTATATAGAGAGATTTATATCCCATCGGATTGGCATTCCAAGACTGCACGGCTTGATTATCCTATTGTATGGGGGAATGGTGATAATGGGAATGCTGCTTATCGAGGAATATATTTTATACATGGTTTAGGAGGAGATGCTTCAGCTTGGAACAAAGTACAACAGGCTTGTATGGATAAATCATTAAATATACAGGGATTTCCTGCTAGAAAGTGTTATGCATATACTCCTGATTATAATAATCATACTCAGGGAACATTGTATTTAGCCGCAAAAGAAGTATTGAACGACATTAGAATACAGACGAATGTATTACCAGAATCTGTAGACCCCAATCAATCAATTTTAATAGCGCATAGTCAAGGAGGATTGGTAGCAAGAACGATGATGCATTTAAATTTTGTTCAGGAATCTAACGAAGTTCCGAGTAAGGGAAGAGGTTACGGTGGGGTTGTCTTTGTCTCTACTCCTTTGCAAGGGGCTATGATATTGAATAATAGACAAAAGATGCTTGATATGGCAAATGATGCTTGTAAATCTTTAATACAAGGACCTACTTCTACTACACCCTTAATGAGAACGGTGTTACGTAAACTTGGAGGAAAGACTGTGAGAGATGATGTATGTAATCTTGTAACTGAAGATGTATTGCCCTTGTTTTTTGCGGATTATTATGCTCCTGTTACGAGCGATTATTTGGTAGGAGCTGAATATATCAATACATTAAATGAAGATCAAAATAATATGGATTATTGTCAGCTTCCTAAAATAGTCTTTTATGGGGTAGAACCAGTGAATAATATTTTTTGGAGAACAGCAAATTGGTTGGTTAAAAGTCCTAATGATGCAGGTTTTTTTGAAGCAAACGATGATTATGACTTTTACAATAATACAGTTTATCCCCAATATGTCTACTATGATGCGCAATATCAATCGTATGAAAAAAAATATCAGCAAGCCTCAAAAGCAATGAAATGGACATGGTGGACAGGAGTAGGAGCTATTGCATCAGAGATTGCAATGGAATCTTATGCTAAACAAATAGCCAGATGGAGCATGGGAAAATATTGGTTTGAGCGTGTTAATGGACAATGGGAGGTCGTTATTGGAGCAAGAGAATACATTAAGGGTAGTTCACAATGGACGCGAAAAGAAAATGATGGTATAATTATTACTGAAAGCGCTATAAATTTACCGTGTGCGACATCTCAACGTGTAAGAGTTTTCCCAAATGAAAATAATCCTAATGCTGCATATCGTGGTTCTTCTCACATGCAAATACGTAATGATGAAGGGATTAAATATCATTTAAATAGTTTATTCAATGGAGATTATGGCATTTTTTTTAAAACCTCTACAAAATAATAATATACTATAAATGAAATACTCGAAGGATATTATAATTTTTGTATTATTATTATGTATGATGGCAGGGCAAGGGTGTAAAAAACCAGAGCCGATAAAATATGTATCTTCATTTGAGGGATTTCCTTATCCAACCAATTTGGAAGTATTATGGAGTGATCCTTTTTATTCGGATTCTTCCTCCTCTTATTATACAGATCCTGTATTTGCTGGGAAATATCTTGTTCTTGCCAATGCTTCAAGTGATGCAGGACATTCGGTACAAGTAAGGGTTTTTGACAGGTTTACGGGAAAGCGACATTCTGCATGGAGTAACGATAATAACGAACTTATTGAATCTTACGAGGGGCTTCAAACTTGCAAGATTACAGGAAAGAATAAAGATATAATCTGTATTTATGGAGGGAGAAGTAATTTGTATGCTTATCGTTTGACTACGGGACAGCAACTTTGGAAAACAAAGATTCCGCTTGATGCAATATCTCAAATCTCGGTATCAGATATATATGCTTTTGTATCTTATGGGTCTGATAATGGGTCGTGGTCTCAACTTATTGCAGTAGATGTAGAATCTGGGAACAAAACAGATATTTTGAAATTATATACAGAAGATAATTACAAATTTCAGATTAATCCGCCTTCTGCTCATGTAACAAGTCAAGGAGATACGATGTTGTTTTTTACGACCTCTGGATGGAATTTTGATGAGGTAAAGGGGCGTGTACATGCTTATTGTTATAATCTTACAAAAAAGCAAATGGAATGGATTAATAAAAATTTCACAAACGATAAAGATGCTACAGCAAAACAACAACCACCTTTTGTTATAGAAAATGATAAATTGATAGTTACTTCAATGTCTGCAATACATTGTTTTGATGTAAATACAGGAGAATTGATTTGGCAGCAAGAAGGATTGGATTTTGTTGATAAACCTTATTTGTATCAGCAAGGGAAGCTATATATTCGTTCGGGCGATCCTTGTATTCTTTCTTGTTATGATGCTCAAACAGGGAGGAAATTGTGGAAAAACACTACATTAAATCCGATCCCTGCGCCATGGGGAAGTATGGGAATATACAAAGATAAGTTGTATTTTACCGCATGGGGTAAAAACGCATGGATTGGTTTATTTTGTGTAGACGCCAACAACGGAAATTTGTTATGGCAAGATGCAGGTCCTACCGGAAGGGTTTCTTATGCTGTACTTATTGACCAAGATAGAGGTTATATGTATTGTCAAAGCGGTTGGTCAGTTATGTGTGTGGATTTGAATAAAACGCCAAACGGAAAAGGAGTAGTAAAATGAGACAAAATATATTATTAATATTGTCGTTTGTATTTACAGTTTCCGTCTATTCACAGGAACGAATAGTTACGGTAGAAGGCGATACTGTCTATGCGAAAATCATAGAAGTAAACGATAGTGTTATTTCCTATAAACGTTATAACTATCAGGAAGGAGCAACGTTTGTTCTTACTGCAGAAAAGATAAAACAGATAATCTGGGCAAATGGCGACATAGATGTTTATGAAGGTCGGTCAGCAAGTAACACGCTCTTGCCCGGTATAATAGAAAAAAAATGGTCGACTTTTATACTTGACAATGGAACGGAAATGAGTGAAGATGAATTTGAATTTTTTATGATGTCAAATAAATTAGAACGTTATTGGGATACCTATAAGAGTGGAAACAAACTGTTTAATACGGGACGAGGTTTATTGATAGGAGGCGCGGGAGGCATACTTGGCGGAGCAGCAATAGTAGGTTTTTCCTATTTATTAGCAGATGGCTCTCTGTTGGGAGCATTAATTATGATGCCTTTTGAAATTCTTGGATATGTTGTTATGGTAGCAGGAGCAGCAGTGTTTACGGTAGGGATACCATTGGCATTGGTAGGAAAATCAAAGCGATATACTTTTATTGACGACTATAATGAACATTGTGCAGGAAGATATCCGTCGGAAGTGTCAGAAAATGTAATTAGTTGGAAACTGACGCCGAGTTTTAATGGATTAAGTTTCACATTGAATTTTTGATAAATGAGGAAGGAAAAGTTATATTCAATAGCAACTATACGAATAGAAAAGAAAGAACGTTTACAAATAGATAATAAACAGTAAGTAAATAAAATAAAAAATATAAAAAACATAAATGGCAAAACAGGAAACATTAGAACAGGATGGTATAGTGAAGGAATCATTGGGAAATGCGAGATTTCGTGTGGAACTTGAAAATGGGCATGTAGTAACAGCTCATGTTTCAGGAAGAATGAGAATGCATTATATAAAAATTCTGCCTGGTGATAAAGTAAAAATGGAAATGTCCATTTATGATTTAACAAAAGCAAGAATTACATTTAGATATAAATCATAGAAAAATGAAAGTAAGAACATCAGTAAAAAAGAGATCGGACGATTGTAAAGTAGTTCGTCGTAAAGGAGTAGTGTACGTGATTAATAAAAAGAATCCTAAGTTTAAACAAAGACAAGGATAATAAATTAAAATAGAATAAATATATGGCAAGAATTGCAGGTATAGATTTACCGAAAAACAAGAGAGGAGTTATAGGATTGACTTATATTTACGGCATAGGCAAATCAACGTCAGAGAAGATATTGAAAGAAGCGAATGTGTCTTATGATAAGAAAGTACAGGATTGGGATGATAACGATTTGAATGCTATACGGGGGATTATCACAGAGATGAAAATAGAAGGAGCATTGCGTTCTGAAGTTCAAATGAATATCAAACGTTTAATGGATATTGGTTGTTATCGAGGGATTCGACATCGTATAGGCTTACCTCTACGTGGACAATCAACAAAAAATAATGCCCGTACACGTAAAGGTCGTAAGAAAGTTGTTGCAAATAAAAAGAAAGCAACTAAATAGTTTAATGTAAGTTTTAATTGAGGAAATAATAATTCGATTTATGGCAAAATCAACAAAAGTTACTAAGAAAAAAATAGTAAAAGTAGATGCACTTGGAAGAGCGTATGTTCAGGCGTCTTTCAATAATGTAATTATTACGCTGACAAATAGTACGGGACAAGCAATTTCATGGTCATCCGCAGGAAAAATGGGATTTAGAGGTTCAAAGAAAAATACGCCTTATGCAGCACAGATAGCAGCAGAAGACGCCTCTAAAGTAGCCTACGATTTAGGATTGCGTAGAGTAAAAGTATTTGTTAAAGGACCAGGTGGCGGACGTGAGTCAGCTATTCGTACCATCAATTCATCAGGTATTGAAGTAACAGAAATAATTGATGTTACACCATTGCCTCATAATGGATGTAGACCTCCTAAAAGAAGAAGAGTATAAAAAATATAATTAGTAGATAAAAAATAATATAAGAATATGGCAAGATATATTGGACCTAAGACCAAGATAGCAAAAAAGTTTAAATCGCCCATCTATGGACCTGACAAATATTTGGAGAGAAAAGGTCGTTCCCAAGATCACGGGGGTACAAAGAAAAGAGGTTTTAAGGTTTCGGAATATGGTTTACAATTACAGGAAAAACAAAAAGCAAAATATACCTACGGAGTATTGGAGCGTCAATTTAAAAATGTTTTTCATAGAGCGTCGTCCAAAAAAGGTATTACAGGGGTAATTCTTTTACAATTAATGGAAGCGCGTTTGGATAATGTAGTTTATCGTATGGGCATTGCTCCTACCCGTTCAGGCGCCCGTCAGTTGGTTTCTCACAAACATATTACAGTGAATGGCAATGTGGTTAATATTCCATCCTATTCGCTTAAACCCAATGATATTGTAGGTGTGAGAGAACGTTCAAAATCATTAGAAGTAATTACGGACTCTTTAAGTCGTCGTAATGTAAGCGCTTTTTCATGGTTAGAATGGGACGCTAATTCCATGTCAGGAAAGTTTATGCAATATCCAGAAAGAGAGGATATACCAGAAACGATTAAAGAACAGTTAATTGTTGAGTTGTATTCTAAATAATAGTTTAATAGTTTTTAATAATAAATTAATAATACATATATATGGTTACAATACCCTTTCAAAAGCCAGAAAAAGTATTAATGGTGGAAGTCAATGATTCATATAGCATTTTTGAATTTCGTCCACTTCAACAAGGTTATGGAGTAACAATAGGAAATGCGTTACGCAGAGTATTGCTTTCTTCATTAGAAGGATTTGCTATTACATCTATCCGAATTGAAGGCGTTCCTCATGAATTTGCTACCATCCCTGGCGTAATAGAAGATGTTACAGATATAATTTTAAACATCAAACAAATACGGTTAAAAAGTAAAATAGAAGACCAGACAGACGAAAAATTAAGATTTACAATTACAGGAAAAGATGAATTTATTGCAGGTGATATCAATAATTTTCTGAATGGTTTTCAAGTATTAAATACAGATTTACATATATGTTCTATGGAACCCAATGTAAAATTGGATATAGAATTGACCATAAACAAAGGTCGCGGATATATATCAATAGAAGATAATAAAATGCTTCATGACGGAATTAATGTGATAGCGATAGATTCTATACATACACCCGTTAGAAATGTGAAGTATAGAGTTGATAATTATCGAGTAGAACAAAAAACCGACTTTGAGAAACTCATTATGGAGATAACAACAGATGGTACTATATATCCTAAAGAAGCATTGAAATTAGCTTCCGATATATTGATGCAACATTTTGGAATTATCACCGATGATAAGATAACAATAACAAAAGAAGAGATTGTTGTTACAGGTGAGTTTGATGAAGATTCTTTACATCTTCGTCAGATTTTAAAAGTCCGATTAGCAGATATGGATTTGTCCGTAAGAGCATTAAACTGTCTGAAAGCGGCTGATGTAGAAACAATGGGAGAATTGGTTGCTTTTCATAAAAATGATTTGTTGAAGTTTAGAAATTTTGGAAGAAAATCATTGAATGAATTGGAGAATTTGATAAAGTCTAAAGGATTAGAATTTGGTATGAACATTTCAAAATATAAATTAGAGGATAAGGAATAAAGAACATGAGACACGGAAAAAAAGTAAATCACTTAGGAAGAAATAGTTCACATCGTAAAGCGATGTTATCGAATATGGCTACTTCGCTTATTATGCATAAACGAATTAGAACAACTGTTGCTAAAGCTAAAGCGCTTCGAAAATATGTAGAACCTTTAATATCTAAATCAAAAGAAGATTCTACACACTCTCGACGGGTAGTGTTTAGTTATTTGCAAGAAAAAAATGCAGTAACGGAATTGTTTAGAGAAATTTCACAGAAAGTTGGCGATAGACCGGGTGGATATACACGAATATTGCGTACAGGATACAGAATAGGAGATGCTGCTGAAATGTGTATAATTGAGTTAGTAGATTATAATGAGAACTATACGCAAAATAAAGCAGGAAAGCAATCAAAAAGTAAAGCAACGCGTCGTAGTAAAGCAAAAAAACAGATAGGAGACATACTTTCTGCGAATGAAGATAATACAGCAATGGAAGACATTCAACTACTTGAAGAAATCTCTACAACAGAAAATATTTCAAATACGGAAGAAGTTTCTGAACAAATACAGGATACTGCCGATGCGGAAGATAAAACAGAGTAAGATTTGTATTTAAGTATAAAAATTTCATAATGTTAGAAAGGGAAGGTAAGCCATTATCTTCCCTTTTGTGTTATCGTACATGATGAATAAAATTGAAAATTGAAATGAGCTACGCTGCTCTTACGGGTGCTTCAGTCGTGCCTCCTTCGCAATGACGGCGTTGATTAGGCGTTTTCGTGCGTCAGCATAATTCATAATTAGTGTCTGTCCGAAAACTCATAAATTCATTTCTTCAATGTATAATTGTAATCAGAGAATAACGGTAAAGGGCTGAAAGCCCGAAATCAATAGCACAGGGCAACGCC
>JAIROC010000113.1 GCA_031257735.1 Bacteroidales bacterium
TGTTAGTATTAAAAAATATTGTACCTTTGCCGCATCAAATAATGATAGTATGTATGTATGTTTAAAAACTAAAAAATAATGTTAGTAGAAGTGATAAGAATTGATAAAAATAACCCCAAATATTGTGTTCCCACAGGGGGGGAAATTATGTGTGTTTGTTTCGATGCTGCTGATTATCTGCGCTTAAATTTAAGCGGGGTTTTCGCGCGCGCGCAAGAATTCTCTTCTCTTCTCTTCTCTTCTCTTCTCTTCTCTACTCTTCTCTTCTCTTCTCTTCTCTTCTCTTCTCTTCTCTTCTCTTCTCTTCTCTTCTCTTCTCTTCTCTTCTCTCTTAACATTTATTAAAACCCCACCTGTCTTCCCATTCTCCTTCTCCTTCTCCTTCTCCCCGTTCTTTCTATTCTTCGGACAGAAGTGTATATCTGCGTATAGATTTTTACGCGGAAAGGCAGTGTATTTATTTGACTTTTTCAAAAGGGAAAACTTCTTTTTGTTTTCCTATACATTATATATTATTACTACGCACGGCATAATTTTGCGAGAAACAGCAACGGCTGAAAGCCGTGAATCAATAGCACAGGGCAACGTTCTGTGTAATGAATTGCACCCATCTCATTCCATTAGAGGCTGTGTAAAAAGTACCTCCCGTAACAATAGACAGCGTTGTTTGGACGCCTTTGTGTTTTTACACAGCCTAGAAAGGGCGCAGATTACAATAAAGTTAATAACAAACAAAATTATATTATATGAACATAAAACATTACTTGGTAGAATGCCCAATAATACCTGATCCTAATGGACAAAAGGGCGTAGATTACAATAAAGTTAATAACAAACAAAATTATATTATATGAACATAAAACATTACTTGGTAGAATGCCCAATAATACCTGATCCTGACGGACAAAAGGGCGTAGATTTTAATAAAGTTATTAATAAACTAAACTAAATTATATTATATGAGTATAAAATATTACTTGGTGGAGTGCCCAATAACACCTGATCCTGACGATCGAAGGGCGCAAATAGGCGAATATGAGGCAGTAACCGAAAAAGAGATTTTTGAGTACATGACACGCGCTGGTTCTGCTATTACACCAGCTGAAGCGAAAGCTAATTATGAGGAAATTATAGGCGCTTTTGAGTATTTTCTCAAACAGGGATACGGTATCAATACGGAATTTATTAACATTCGTCCTGTAATTCCGGGATTATTTAAGAATGATGATGATAAATTTGATAACAAACGACATGAAATTAAATTCTCTGCTCAACTTGGAAAGCGTTACAATCGTACCGCTGATGATGTAAAAGTGGAAAAAATAGCAGCTCCAAGTAACCTTCCTTTACCCGTTACTTTTGAAGATATTGCTTCTGCTACAGTTAATAACTCAATGACACCGAATGGCGTTGCCTCTTTACGCGGTATACGTCTTAATTTTAATCAGAATGACCCGCTACAGGGTATTTTTTTGATTGATACTAGGAAAAATGAATATAGAGTAAGTCGAATTTTGACACATAAAGGAACTCACATTGTTTTTCAATTACCGGGAGAACTTGTGCCTGATGAATATTCACTTGAAATTCGTATGATTTCCAAAAACAGTAAAAAAATCAGAAAAGGAACACTGACGGAAAAATTAACGGTATAGTTTTCTGAGTTGTAGGTGATGGAGTTACGAGTGATGGAGTTACGGGATTATGTGGTGATGAGTGATGGGGTTATGGATGATGAGTTATAAACCGTAGCGGAGTGGAAATAATAAAGTAATAAAAATAAAGAATGCAAATAGAAAGATTTACAGAATAATTACCTCTCTTGATGATAGTCTATAGACCGTATATACGGGGGTCTATAGACCGCACATACGGTGGTCTATAGACCGCGCATACGGTGGTCTATAGACCGCGTATATGGTGGGGAATAGACCGCGTATACAGCTATACCCAATGAATGAGCTAATTAAGAATTAAAAATGAGTAGACGAATGGACGGTAAGAATTAAAATGCAGATACAAAAACAATTGATAGTTGAATATAAATAGATAAAGTTTCGCTGCACTTCGCAGGGAACAGGAAGGGGAAAAGGGCTGAAAGCCCTTCAATAATTGAAAATTGAAAATTGAAAATGAAAGAACAAGTGAATAGGACAATAAAAATAAATGCAGGCATAGCCTGCTTGGATAGAGCGAACGAGGTAGAACCTCGTCCGAACGAAGGCACGGAATGTAGAGACGGTGCGCGCACCGTCTCATCGTCAGCAAGAAAAAGAATAAATGATGTTTTTGATTATGTCAGAGGAGACGGTGCGCGCACCGTCTCTACAACGGCAAAGTAGCCCCCCCGGTTCGGACGAGGTTTTATCTCGTTCGGAGTATTTTTATCTGCGTGCTTATGATTTTAAAAAAACTCACCGAGTTTTTTTATCTGCGTGCTTATGATTTTTTAAAGACTCTGCGAGTGTTCACCACTCACTCGCAGAGTCTTTTTATCTGCGTGCTTATGATTTTTTAAAAACTCACCGAGTTTTTTTACCTCCATATTTAGTATCTGTAAGTGATTAATAATTAACAATTAATGATGAGCTGCCTCGCGAAAGAAATGAGTAGGGGAAAAACATGTTTTACCCTTATTTTTTAACCATAGAGTAGAGCGTAGAAACTTCAAGATAAGTCTCCCCTACCCTCTCTCAATCCGTACGTGCGGTTTTCCCGCATACGGGGAAATAATTATGAATTATGAATTATGACCCGTAAGAGCAGCGGAGCTAATTATGACCCGTAAGAACAGGGAGCTAATTTTCAATTATTGGAAAACGTATTAAAAATAAATGCAGGCATAGCCTGCTCGGAGTAGAACCTCGTCCGAACGGGAGGTTATGAATTATGAGTTATTTTAGTTTGCGTCAGCCTAACTCATAACACAGTAGTACAGGTGTCGTACTATACAAAAGTCCCGCAGGGACAACACTTTATTAACCGTATGCTTTAGCTTACGGAGCAGGCATAGCCTGCTCGGATAGAGCGAACGAGGTAGAACCTCGTCCGAACGGGAGGCGCAAACGGTTCAATCAATTTATATTATGAATAATGTATTTTTTTTATTATGCCTTATTCGGATTAATCAGTTCGATAAACATGTCTAATTCTTTGAAACCCTCTTTTACGATAGAACTGCTCGTTATCCCATTATAATATCCCAAAAGATGTAATATTTCATACGCACTATCAAAATTACCACCTAATTTTCTATTTGTATGTACTCTATTGTTTAAATTATATTTATAAAAAACAATATCTTTTTTCGTTTCTCCATTAATTTCAATACCATTCAAAATAAATAGACAATCCAACGCAATTAGTAACCCGCTATATGCCACTCCACATGCAGTTCTTACATATTTTTTATCTTCATAATGCCCCTTATTATCAACTTTTGCTTTTCCCAAATATTTCTTTGCATTTTCTTTGTACCTAACCGCCTCTGCATAATATACTTCACGCAATTTTTTTTTCCTTTCTTTATCGGTTAAACTATCACCCAAAATGCCCATAACTTTTGTTGAAAATATATCCGAACTGCTTTTTTGTCTTATATTTTTCCTGCTTTTATCTACTGTGTTTCCCATTTCATCTATTTATTTAATGTGCTGCAAAGGTACAAAAAAATATCTCATCACAAGCAATAAAAAAATAAAAAAAAGCTGTCTCTGAGTTTTTTTATCTGCATGCTTATGAATTTTCATAAACCCCATTCGGAGTCTGATGCAAACAATGTGCGTCAGCTCATTTTCACCCGTAAGAGCAGCGGAACTCATTTTCAATCTTCAATTGATGAAGTTTTCAATTAAAAAAAGGGCTGCCCGAAAAATCAGACAGCCCCACCTAAAAAATAATGAAAAAGTATTATCTATTTCTTTATACACATTCTTTTTACGAGACGTTGACCTTTGTATTCTAAGGAATAAAAGTAAACTCCCGCAGAAAGATTATCTGTATTCAGTTTAAGACTGTGTTTACCAGATGTTGTTTCGATTGTTTTCGAATACAGTATCTGTCCACCAATACTCTGAATACAAAATACTACTTGTCCTGTTTCCGGTACACTGTAATCTATACGTGTAGCGTTGCTGACAGGATTTGGAATGTTTTGACTAAGCGTAAACCCTTCAAAAGCTGTAATAGGATATACGCCAACGATAATTGTTCCACGTTTGATAGTAAAGGTATCATTACGTATATAGTCATCGTAATGGTCTGTGTAGACTGTTAAATAATATACCGTATCATTGGGAACCTTATAGTGTTGGGTAAAGGTATGACTTGTCGTCGTCAGTATATTTATTGTTTTTGTTTCCGTAAATCTCTCCGTCTCTATCCCTTGTGAATTTGTTACCAAGACCGTAATATTCGCATCTGTAAATGTTTCATAATCGCTACGGTTCGATAACGTTGTCGTTACATAAATATTATCATCTATATTATCCTTCTCGGCAGTGGGATTATCAATACTTACGATATACAAGTCTTTCATATTTACGCATTCAGAGATTGCATCTTTGCTATTTACCAATACTGTATCACAGTCCAAATAGGCGATAACCTGTACATAAGCAGTTATGTTCCATGGGACGATATAGGCATTTGTAAATGTATATGAAACAGTATCTCCAGCGGTTATTGTATCCGTTTTTATTTCGGAGAAGGTAGTATATAGCATGTTATTTATTTCTCCTGTATCTATTTGCAGTGTCAATTTTATATCATACAAATCCATGTTCCCGCTATTGATGAGAGTAACTACCTGCCTTATTTTCGTTTCTGCCGCTAAACAGCTAACAGAAGTCGATACAGGATGAACCTTCACAGATATTGACGGATTGATAATAAATGTGTCTATATGAATATCATTTTCAGGCGTATTATCTATGGCTTTCGTCAGATATGATGTAACAATATAGGTTCCTGGGGAGAGATTTACTTTTGAAATATCTGTAATTGTGTCGGAAGCAAGTCCTTTCAGCAGCCCTGTTAATGGATATGTGTTTTTACTCACTACAGTCCCATTATGAGCTACTTCTATTACTATTTCCGTATTGTTTTCCGCCGCATCAAAGTCTATATTTTGTCCTGTTTGATTTGTGAGTATCACTTTAACTTCTTTTTCTTCGAGGTCGCATACAGAATAAGGAGAAATGATTGCGCCCGATACAGCAAGGTCATAAATGGAACTGATTGCGATCCTGTCAATATATTGCGTTTTCCCATGAGAATATCCATTAAAACTAATGATAACACAAGAACTGTCCTGATATTGGGAAAGGTCTATCAGATACTTTTTCCACACAGTAGCATTGGAATCATATCGCATGATGTTAAACAGCGTAGTATAGGTAGCGCCTCCATCACAAGTCAATCTGACGTCAAGTTGGTCTTCCTGTTCATGACTATCATTATCATGAAGATACCAAAATTCCAATACAGGTTGTTGCGTTCGATTCAATTCCAATTGTCCTGTACTTATTTGCGAAATTGTTCCATATTCTCCTTCAAACACCAGCATTCCTGTTCCGTAATATGGTTTTATGGTAGCATGATGATTTGTATCTACAACTTTCCATACACTGTCTTTTAAAAAACTCTTAACGGTAAAACTTGTCAAATTGAACATGCTGAAATCATTGTCAAAGGGCAAAGCTATTTTTGTATTATAATAGGTCATTCGTAGAGTATCATTTGAGCGAACGGTATCAAATGAAGATGTTGCAATCCATGCTTCAATATCATAATCCCCTGCATAAGAAACATCCAGCATGGTTTTCAATTCAAAAGTATCCGCTGCAAAAGCATTTAATGAAGCTGTATTTATAACAACAACTGTATCGAATGTAATAGGACCTGTCATGCTGAAATATAACATTAGACTGTCATTAGAGAAATTACAACTTTTCGATCCATTATTTTTGACCACATAACGAACAGGTAAATAAGAAGGCGAACATAAGTCAGTTCTATTTGATGGACTTAATATCTCTGTCAATGCCAAATCCTGTTCCACTATAGAATATGAATAGGCGCCCATAGTGGTATATTTTTCACGTGGAGTTCCTGTAATATCAGAGGCTGCTTCACGGTGGCTTAAGCATCTTAATGCATCTGATTCTATCAATTCGAGACTTTGAGCCGTATCAACAAACAGCGGTTCTTCTCGAACAGACTGTCTATCGCTTAACACAACAGCCTGCCAGGACGCCAGCGTAGCATAATTTGTGGAAGTTATTGATCCTACGTATTTGGGTGCAAAATAATTATTGTAATTAATATCCAATTGAGAAAGATAAGTAGCATTTTCCAGATGTATCGGATAAGCATCCGGAGATTGCATGACTATATTATTATTTTTCACAACGTAATTATACGAAGAGCTTGAACTGTTTATGGTTATTCCCTTACTTTTCGCTGTTGTTCCCTTTACCAAGACAGAATTATTGAGTATAAGCGCTTTTGAAGAGCTAAAACAAATCCCGTAGCCTGTTGTACCGTTACCTGATACCGAAACGATAATTTCATTGTTGGTAATTTTGGAATGAATATCAGTACTTGTATTATTAATACTATAACCATAAATGCCGTAAATTGAGCTTGTCGCTCCATGAAAATGAATTTTATTCGCATTTGCGTTTACAGCAGAATTATTAAGACTCATACCATACCATGAATTTGTTGCATTCTTTCTGCTTAATACGATATTATTCGACAGGGTAACGCCTACGTAATTCAAGTAAATGCCATAGAAATAAGCATTACTAAATAGATTACTGTCTATACGTATATTATTTCCACGATAACTTGATCCTGAACCGCCATACAAAGATAACCCATAACACCCTCCATCTATCACGTTATGTGTAATTGTCAGATTATTTATAAGTCCTGTAGAACTTTCTTTATCTATTCCGATATAAGAATTAGCTGTTGCTGTCGGATGAACGAATATGTTACAACTATCTATTATAATGTTATCACAAGCTCCTGCAAACTGAATTCCTTTTTGAGCTTTTGTTGCTGCATCAATGGTAAGATGTTTGATTGTAATATTATTCGCATTTGCCAGAACGATACCGATAATTTTATTCACTGTTCCTTTGGGTTGTAAAATAACACTGTCCTTGTGATTATCTAAAGAAGTTATCGTTAAGGTATAGTTCTCCATAAAATCCAAATCGACCAAATTCCATGTCTCCTCATAAGTTCCACGTTCCAGACGTAAAACAATGTCTCCCTTAACGCCACAGGATTTAAATTTAGTTATTCCCTCCATTACGCTTGTAAAATCTCCATTGACAGCGCCTACGATATAATCTCCACTATAGAGACTGTCACAGGCATTAAAACTCATACGAACAGTATCATTTTGTAGATAATCATCTCCACTAAGTGTATTTACCGAAGCTATCCATACCACAATATCATTCTTTCCCAACAGAGAAGATAATGTATCCAAAGTAACAACGACCTCCTCTAATTTATTTAGCGTTCCCATCCATGTTTTGGTATATGCGGGAAGTATGCCATTAACGGTATATTCAATTATTACTTCTGAAATCAATGTTGTTCCGTAGTTTTTTATACGTATAGACGGCGCATATTTTTCTCCTGTAACAGATATCTCTGGAATATTCCTGATGTCAGCTATTGCAACGTCCATGTCTAAAACAGAAGCAGTATAAGCGCCTCTTAAAGTGTTTTTATAACGCGCCATGCCGTCAATATCCGTATTTACTCCATTTATCATTGGGCATGTAAAACCTACTGTATCTACAGGTCTTAGTTTTAGTTGAGCAGTATCATACTTCGGTAGAGTACTTAAAGAATGAATGTCGTTTGTAACGGTTTTCTTCCAGTCAGCCAAAGTAGTCTTTAAGTCAGATACATATCCTATATGATACGGATTGTAATAATTATTATAATTGATGTCATATCTTTCAGAATCATACGTCGAGGAAATATAAACAGGAACACTCATGGAGTCCATCGTTACAATATGATTATTCTTTAGCTCATAATTGTAAGACGTTCCCAGATAAACCCCTTTGACGCTATAGACAGATGCAGGCTTTTTATTGGATGCCATTAGAACGGAATTATGAATGATACGTACAGCTTTACCACTGATAGCAGAAGCATAAATACCGTAAGAAGAATAAGAAACGCTAGCTTCAAATCCAATGATTTCATTGTTGGCAATCAATCCTGGCGATTGAGTAAGGTCAATTCCTGCTTCAAGAAGGTCTGCCTTAATACGATTGGCACAAACAATATTATCCCCCGTTATCGAATAAAAATAAATACCATTAAAAGCCTGTTTTAGTCCTGTAAATGGGCGTTGAGTAATGGTATTATTCAATACGCTGATATTTTCAGCAGTTCCAAATCGGATACCATACTTATCTGTATTTATAATTTGGTTATCTTGAATAAGTATATTATTATCCTTTTTAACGCCCATGCTTGAGCCGCTGTGATAGATACCATAAGCCCCACCCGATATGATATTGTTTAGAATACGAATATCCGAAACAGGAATACCTGTTTGTGTCATTCTTATAATTACGGAATAATTCATACTGTTTACAGTTTCTGTAAAATATGGAATTTCCAAATAACAATTACTGAATTCTATATTTTCACATCCATCTTTCAATACAATGGCAACAGCATACAAATAGTATTCTGCTGATAAATCCCATCCGCTTATCTTTAAGTTGGTAAACTTAATGTTAGCAACATTTTCTAATGTTATTGTTGGCTCTACTTTGTTTGGATCGTCTATATGCCGTATCGTTGTGGAATCATAATGTTCTCCGACGGATGTAAAGGTTATTGTATTGACAGCGCTCGAACCTGCTACAAGTCCTTTCAGGGTAATATTTTCCATAAATTCCCCTGTATCTAATTTGAATATGACAGGAGCATTTATACCACAAGTGTACAATTGTTCTATTGCTTCATTGATTGTTTTAAAATCAGGTGAAGTAGCGCCAATTGTGTACGTTCCCGATAATGCCGAACTGCACGCATGAACAAGGATACGTATCGTATCATTACTTATATTGTTGTCGGCAACTCCATTGGGGTCGGCTGTCCAGATGACAAATTCATTTGTCCTTTTATCAGGCAGCATCCTGCCGATTGTAACAGGAGCAGATATTTTATTGGGAGCTAATTCACCATTCCAGACAAAAGGCGTTTGAGGGACGCCATTCACTTCCCAATAGACTGTTATATTCTTTAATGTATCCGTTCCCAGATTATACATGCTTATAATAACATCTGTCGTATCAAATACTGCTTTAAGAGGGGATAATATTTCATACAGTAATACATCATTTTGCAGACTTGTATAATGATAAGCGCCCATCGTGGTTATATTTGTTCGTGGGTTGTTGTTAATATCTACCGAAACAGCTTGCAATATCGGACATTCTATTCCATAATTACTTTGCAGGCTTAGATCAGTTTCTGTCTTCACGAAGAGTGGCGTTGTCGATACAGAATAAATATCTGCAGATATGTTATCAACCCAGTCTATCAATGTCTCTTTGGGTACTCCCAGAAAACCTACAGTTGTATTTGTTGCCGAATAATAATTATTATATGCGAAGTTACATTGCATAGCATCGGTTGCTGTAGCAAAATAAACAGGATAGCTCGGCATTGGAGTAGCAACTCCCAGAATATTATTTTGTATGTCCAATGCTGTTGTCGTTGATGAAACAACATGCAATCCATTTCCTGAGGAAATGCCCTCTATTAATATTGAATTATGATATATCTGTGTTTTGACGCCAGCATCAACATAGATGCCCTGTCTTGCTGTTGTTAGTGTAGCTTCAGAAACATACATCATAATTTCGTTATTGGCAATAAGTCCATCCAATACAGACAAATTTTCATTTACTTTGGATAGATAGATACCATATAATCCTTTGCTTGCCTTTATGCTATTTTGCAAGACGGTAATCTTGTTTGTTGTTGATAAATAGATAGCATGAAAAGTTTGCAAGTAGGTAATTTCTGTTTCATTCCGTTGCCGAAGAACGTTATTGATCAATGTAATTGAATCTGCATATTCTATATAAATACCACCTTTATCTGTCGCAGGGATGATATTATCAGCAATATAAATATTGTTTATCGTTGATGCAGTTGTTCCTCTAAAATAAATACCATGCACTCCGCCGTCTATTGTATTATCAAGCATACGAATATTGTTAGCCATTCCTTCAGCATATATTCCAGAATAATCGGAACTTCCAGTTGTTGGATCTCCAAACTTTGGCAGTTCTATTCTACAGGCATTTATTTCAATATTTGAGCAATTGTCTTCCAATATAAATCCTTTGGCATAGTAGTAACTGGATGTAAGAGGCGACAAAGCGCTCAATGTAAGATTAGAGATAATGATGTTGGAAACATTTTTCAACATGAAAGGCGCCAAGTCTTTTTCCGTATCATCGGGACGCTGAATAGTTACATCTGATGCTTTCCCTGAAGCAGATGTAAATGTTACTGTGTTTACGGCGCTTGAACCGGGTATTGGTTTTTCTAAACGAACATGTTCCAAATACAGACGGTCTTCAAGTTCAAAAGTAACAGGAGCGTTTATTCCACAACGATACATCAGAGTTACGGCTTCTGCAATGGTAGAAAAATCGCTGTTGGATGAAGTTGTTCCCACTACGTATGTACCACTAAGACTTGTATCACAGAAAAATTTCACAACACTTATGGTGTCGTCTATTTGATATGGGTCTGTTAATCCCGGAAGGGAGTCTATCCATGTCGTAAGATTATTCCATCCTGGTATATATTGCAATTCGCCTAATGTAATGGTATCGGCTTCTCCTGTTTCCAGAAGCCCTGTCCATACAGGTAAATGTATCGTCGTTGCATTGAACTGGTAACTGATAACGGCAGAGGTTACAGGCGTTGATCCTCCATTACGCAATATCACCCGAACAGTGTCTTTACTTCCTGATATATCCTGTTTACCAAAATCCATTATTTCCTCCAATGCAAGATTTACCTCAGGAACAAATTGAGAATAACATCCTGTTGTTGTTACTCCTACTCTATTATTTCCTTCGATATCTTTTTTAACTTCCTGTATTGCCACACACAGCATATCTGTATAATTGGATAATTCCAAACTGATAGCGCTGTCTATAAAAACAGGTTTAATACTAAAGGAAGTTGTATCATATTTAACTTCCGTTTGCCATGCTGCTATTGTGCTGTGATCACCATCCGCATATCCTATAAAGCTGGGGGAATAATAATTATTGTATCCCACATCCAAAGTTGCCGTCTGATAAACGTAGCTGGCAAAATATATGGGATAACATAAATCTGCCGCAAACAGATTATTGTATTTTAATGTTAATCGTGTGTCCGGGTAATTTGCAAGCATAACTGCTGAACTGTTTTTACCGTTCGCAAAAATAGAATTGAACAAGACTTTTACATGAGCTTTGCCTAATACATAAATCCCATTATAATATGATCCATCAATTGCATGTATGTAAATTTCATTGTTGGTTATTAAAGCAGGTTGCGGAATGAAATGATTAACGGTTGTCATATAAATCCCATTCGGATAGGATATCGTTGTTGAACGTTGTTTTATTTTATTTGCATTGACAAGATATATATTTACATTAGACAGAAAAATCCCTTTCCAATAAGAGCTTGTACCTGTTCCACTCAATATTGTATTATGAGAAACGCTATTAATACTTGCATACTTCAAACAGATGGCATAATTCCCTTGATTCGTCAGCGTATTACTGTCTATCCAAATATCTCTTATGTTTTCATAACTTGCAGAGATGTTCCCTTCAATACTGATCCCATCATATCCGCCATCTATGATATTATTGACAATACGAATATTCATGGAAGTATCACTTGAATTTCCTTTTAAATAAATTCCATATACCCCTCTTGTTGAACTCATCGTCGAATACGGATTGGCAATAATCTTGCATCCATCAATTGTTATATCTCTGACAGGCGCATCGAGCCGAATCCCTGCATTGCTGTATCGTCCGTCTATTGTCAGGTTTTTAAGCATAATTTTATGCATGTTGTCGCCTATTATTACATTTTGCAACACTACATCTTCCGCTTTTCCCGTATGAGATACAAATGATAGAGAATTAGTGTCATTGACGCCTTTTATATTTTCTATATTCAAAGGTATATCATATATCTCGGGATAAATGGAAAATGTTACATCTCCACCTATTCCACACAAGTCTAAAGCAGCTTGAACAGCTTCTATTCCGGGAAAATCCTGATCATCTCCTACCGTATACACACCTGCCGCCAAAGGAGCGCTACAGGTTAGTATATTTCCTCTTAAAGTATCATTGGAAACATCTGCATCAGCGCCTTGATTGGGATCAGACGTCCAAACCTTAATACTGTTATTTCCATCCAAAACTGCCAATGTATCAATAATGACACTGACCTGTTCATTATTCGCAAGTGATCCACTCCATAGCAAATTTTTTGTTATACCTTTTATTGTCCAGCCAATATTGAAAGAAGTAACAGTATCAGAACCTTCATTAACAAATACAACTTCTATCGGAATTTTAGTTCCTGTAAGGGAACTATTTGGCAAATCAACAAATACATTGGGAAATATATCCAAAGCATGCGCATCAAAATGATATGCTCCCTTATAGGAAAAAGACGGTCTTGCAACTCCATCTAAATCGTCCAATACATTTGCAACACTCGGACATCTAAAACCTCTTGTGATTTGTGTCCGCAAATCTATGCTGGTATTAATAAAACGAGGATAATAATTTGTTGAATGCAAATCTGTAGGAACAACCGCTTGCCATGATGGAATACCCTGTATGGCAAGCCCTACATAGCCCACATTCAGTGGTGAATAATAATTATTGTAATCTATATCACATTGCGAAACAAGAGAAGCGCTAGAGATATAAATAGGATGACCATTATTACTTTCAACCGCCAAGTTATTGTTTTTTATAACAAGATCCATAGGAGGGTTATTTGAAACAGTAATGCCCCTTCCTGTTCCCGTTCCTCCAACATAAATAGAATTGTGTATAATCTCAGCTTTTACAGAGCTGGATAGATATATCCCTTCATAATTATTGTTCGTTGAAATGATAATCTCATTGTTGGAAATTAATCCGGGTTGGGTCGTGTTAACGGTATTAAATGAATACAAATATATCCCTGTCGGACTTGTTATTGTTTCAGATAATTGATGTATTTTATTGGCATTTACTTTCCCATTCACATTACTTAAATATACCCCATACCACAATGATGTGGCATTGGATTGTCTGGATATAATTGTATTATGAGATAAACTGTTTATATCTGCATTATGACATTCAATACCATAATAATAGCTATTGGTCATTATGTTGCTGTCTATTACAATACCTGTTCCATATTTGATCTCCGTATTATTTGCATAAAAGAAAATACTGTGATAACCACCGTCTAAAGTATTGTTTTTGATAATAATGTTATTTGCCAAATTGGTTGAACCTCCTTTGAAAATAGCAGAGGAGAAAATAGACGTCGAAGACCGATTTGCCTTAATATTACAATGGGTAATAACAATACTGTCGCAAGCATCTGTAAATTGAATGCCATAATGATTTTGTGATGATACATCTATTGTGATACCATCTATAATGATATGATGAATATTACCTATCAATATTCCTGTTGTATCGTTTGGGGCAATAATCACAGCATCACGATTTCCTGATAGAGATTTAATAGTAATTGAATTTGTAACAGTTGTTTGTATGTTGTCATAGATAGACAGGTCAATGCTGGGATAATTTCCGTCTTCCAAAGCTAATATAACAGCGCCATCTATTCCACAAGTAGTCATTCTGTCCATAGCTTCATTAACAGTAGCAAATACTCCCGAAGTACCTATAACATAAGTACCATGAAACATTGTATCGCAAAAATCACCTTCTCTGTATATTGTATCATTGGAATGATATTCGTCATTGGTGAAATCTTTTATCCATGCTTTTACTGTATTCTTTCCCAAGTCATATATGATTTCATCCAATAACAGGGTATCTGTTTCCCTTCTGGAAAGACTTCCCGACCATACTTTTGTAGTTTGGCTGTTTCCATTAAAACTCCATGCGATTTCAACATTGGTCAATGGACTTGTTCCACCATTGACTAATATTACTTTTAGAGAGTCTTTATTTCCCTTCAATGTTTTGTTTCCCCACCCGATAAATCCGGACAAAAAGGCATCATTTGCCATGTAATTATATTCGTAAGCGCCTGTGGATGTAATTCCTCCACGAACGTTGTTATTTATATCCGTTAAAACTTCCGGTAAATACGGAACATCAAATTTAGAAGAAGGATTTAATGCCAAATGAAGCAGACTGTCTACAAAAGAAGGTCGTTTGTTCGTTGAGTGAATATCTTTTTTTACAGTTGCTTTCCAATCTGCCAGCGTCTTTTTTGAGCTTCCTGCATAACCGATATTTCCATTTGGAGAATAAACATAATAATTATTGTAGTCTATATCATAATTCAAAGCATAATTAGTTCCTGCCAAATAAATAGCATAACCCGTAGTGTCATTTAATACCAATAAATTATTCTTAATCGTATATTGATTGTTCATATTATCTGTAACATATACAACCCTTGCCGATGTTTCAACAGCGCTTACATAAATCGAATTATGGGCAAATA
Organism: Bacteroidales bacterium; assembly: GCA_031257735.1. Lineage (GTDB taxonomy): Bacteria > Bacteroidota > Bacteroidia > Bacteroidales > WCHB1-69 > JAIROC01. The sequence continues at coordinate 14,803 of JAIROC010000113.1, forward strand.
TGGCTTTTGTTCCCGTAGAAAGATACACTCCAGAATTGCTTCCCCCCGTATTTATTATGATTTCATTATTGGAAATAATACCGGGTTCCTTCTGATATTGATTTAATGAAACAACAAACAAACCTACAGAAGAAGTTAATCCAGAAAGTTGATAAATCCTGTTCCCGATAATTTTTCCATCAGCGCCGCTAACCTGAATGCCTCTCCAATTATTATTTAGCGGTCTTGTTGTCATATCTTTATTATAATATATCGTATTATGCAACAATTCAAGTTCGCTATCATAAATATACAGTCCATAATAATGCTGCATTGTAAGTTCATTACTGTCTATAACAATATTTTTTCCATAATTTCCTGTAGTTCCTCCGTAAAATTGAATACCATAATATCCTCCTTTGATCTTGTTGTTTGTAATGCGTATATTGCTTGCAATACCTGTGGAATACATCTTATTAATAGGAGCTAAAGAAGTACTTGAAAAAGTATTTGTCGTATCGCCTAATAATACACAATTACTGATTACAACATTTGAACAGACGCCTGTAAAAAGAATAGCAGAGGCTTGCATGCCGCTTGCATCAATTGTAATATTATCTATAGTGATATTATTGACATTATCTAAAAGTATACTAGCCTCATTAACGGGATATAAAATCACACTGTCTCTGTTTCCGCTGGCAGAGGTTATGGTCAAACGGTGATTCCCTAAAAATGAATGAAAGTTCGATAAATCTATGTCTTCAAAATACTTTCCATTCTCCAATGCGAGGGTTATATCTCCTCCTATACCACACGTTTTTAATATTTCGATCGTTTCGGAGATACTGTTTACGCCTTGCTCTACTGTAATCAATCCATTTATAGTTCCTGTACAGCCATAAAATTTCCTTGACAGGGTATCACTGTATGTTCCTGACAAGTTATTAATATCTGTTATCCAAATGGCAATGATATCGAATTTGTTTTCGCTGGAAATATATTTTCCTATCTCTATTAGCGTGTCCAATGCAGACCATGGTAAATTGCCCGACCATTGATAAGGAACGCTATCAGCCCCATTTATACTCCAATGAATGGTGGCGTTTGTTAAAACATAATCTCCTTCATTACGAATGCTTATTTTTACAGGAATTTCTACTCCTCCTGTTACAGTATTCTGAGCGGGAGAATCTAAAGAAACAATACTTACTGCATTGCTATCGTAATGTTTAGATTTATCTCTTGTTATGTAAAGAGATGATATGGCATTATTTTTATTTCCCAAACTGTCCTCCGCAACAACGGAATATATTATTTTTGTATTCACTTCCGAAAATGGAATACTTGCTTCCCATTTGTTCTGACCGATATTGCTCATGGGTAATGAATGGGTAGTTACGGTCTGATCTTGCAGTATTTTTATATATTCAAGATAAGCGACAACAGGTTTTTTTGATTGTATTTCTGCTGTGATGTCAAAAGGACCCGCTACGTGAACCGTATCCTGTACGGGATTAATAAGGGTTATCTCGGGTAACGCTATGGCAGAGTCGCTGGCAATAACTCGAAAATCATCAATAAGCCACCCGTATGCAAATTGGGAGCCTAATGTATTTCCCTTCTTAATGATAAATCTGAACTGAACTTTCGAAGATGAGGCAAAATAAAGATCGAAAACCTCTTCTTTCCAGCAGTTCATTCCCGGTTTCGTATATAGATTGTCCGCATCCCACTGTGGATAACTTAACGCATTAAATCCTCTATAAGAATAAGATAATGCCTCTCCCGTATAAGCGTCCACAGGGACAGGCTGCCAAACGCCTCTGGGACCAAGTTCATCAATCCGATATTCTATGCGAACCATATCCGATGAATCTATCTTGCAGATATGCCTGAAACGTAATTGTCCATAACGATATGATAATGTCTCTAAATCATATAACGGCGTCTCTAAAATAGTAGAATCTCCAAATGAATTGGGAAGACGACCCCTGTACGAATTTGAACTGCTCCCAAAATAAATGGTATTTATTCCCCAATAATTAGAGGGTTGTGCCGTAAAAGATACAGCGCTGTCAAAATCTTCTACCCAGGTTTGGCTCCTCTGCGAATAAATCACCTGCATAGACATATATAAACCTAATACGATAATAAAAATTTTTCTCATTGTAATTTGCTTTTATTTAAACGTTTTCACTGTTATTTTTAAACCGTTTTTTAATACTTACCTCTATTATTCATTGTTATTCATTACAAATATATTCACTTGACAATATATTAATATTTATTAACTAATCGACTACCGACAAAAAACACTCCTTGATGAAATAATATTTATCACTCCTATAAAGGTATTTCTAAAATAGTGGCATCTCCCAATGAATGGGAAAGATGATTGTCTCTATACGAAACTTGAACTCTCTATAATAAAAAAACACTTTCATTGTAATTTGCTTTTTGATTAAACTTTTTCTTCACTATTATTGACTTATTTTAAATATTCACTTCATTATTCACTGTCATTGACTACAAATATCTTTACTTGGCAATATATTAATGTTTATTAACTAATCGACTATCTATAAAACACTACCCCTCTATCTTTCCGACCATTGTAAACATTGTTTTTGATTACCTGCCTACATAAACACTCAAATAGTATATAATGTTTAATGCACCAAAACATAAAAGCGCTTTTTATCCACAAAGGACATGGAGGAGGTTATGAGTTATGGGGTTATGAGTTATTTTAGATTGACAACTCATAACTCATAATTAGAGCCTGTCTATAAAGTATAAAAAAGTAATCATCAACGCCGTCCAAACAATGCCGTCATTATAACGCTTTGTCGGATGGAAATTAGCTTCGCTTCGGGTGCGGGTCAAGTCCGCAATGATGGCGTTATGCCGACTTTATGGACAGACTTCAATTATTATTCTTGTATAAAAGAATCATTAGACTTTAAAATTCTGTATATGTTCTATCGTTAAGTCGATATATTCTGGATTTGAAAAAACACTTCGTTTTCTATTGTTCCATTCAGACAGTTTTTGAACAATGATTTGTCTATCAAAAGTATTATTCTCCGAGATAATAAAGTCAATAGAAGACAATAATTCGAGTGCAAAGTCGGAATAAAATCCATTGAGAAAGTTCATTGTTTTTGTTGCTATTTCGAACAATTCGGTATTGCTTTCTATATATGATTTTACAGTTACATACCCTTCAGAAATAAGCATTAAAGGATCAAAAGGCTTTTTATTCATATCACTATACCCTGATAGATAGCTTCCATTTAGATAGTTTAATACATATCGAACCTTTCCAGAATAAGGTCCATAAAAATAGGGTTCAAATTTCAATTTAAAATATTTCTCAGCGCCAAACTTTTGCAAAAAATAACATATCTTCTCACTTGAAAATTCAGAAACAAACTCGCCATTTCTAACCAAATCGAAAAGAACATAAAGCAATAATGCTCGTGCTTCTGTTAGCTTTACTCTCTCGGTTTTTAGATATTCCTTAATAGCAGCAGTTGGTTCATAGATAAAAATATCTATATCCAAAGTATTCAATTTCTTTTCAATTATTTTTTTTACTTTTTCCCATAGCAACCCACCATTCCCAGCGCCAAGTGGTGGAATGGCGATACTTTTTATTTGATAATCTTCTATGATTTCCAAAAGATTATCCAATCCTTTTTCTATATAACTGTATTCAGAAGATTTTCGCCAATCATCTTTTGTCGGAAAATTGATAATCATTTTTTCGCCTGAACTCAAGTTGCTCTCTTTTGTAACAAATAGTTTTCCTATACTGACTTCTTTTCTTTTACAGGCGTCTTGATATGCTTTATAATTATTCGGAAAAGATTTTTTAAACTGTAATGCAATTCCCTTACCCATAATTCCCATTGTATTAACGGTATTGACTAATGCCTGTGCATCGCTATCTAAAATATTTCCTGTTATATAATGTATCATATTAGAGAATATATGTTTCCAGCAGTTTACAATGTGGTTTGGGAGTGATGACTGCATTTTCAATGGAAGCAGGCAGTAAAATACATTCTCCTGTTTGAAGAGACTCATTTCCTTCGGGACAAGTGATTTGGGCTTTCCCATTCAGACAAACGTAAATAACAAAACTATCTATATCCGCATAGACTTTCTCTATGGAACGGTCAATCTCCATGAAATTGGTAACAAAAAACGAACTGCATACAATATTATTTGTATGGTTAAGCTGGGTTGAATATTTGATAAGTTCATTGTTTGTATCATTATAATGAATGGCTTCCAAAGCAGCCTCTATATGCAAGTCTCTATAATTTCCGTCTTTATCCTTGCGGTTATAATCATACAATCGATAAGTAATATCTGAACTCTGTTGAATTTCGGCAAGCAGTATACCCTTTCCTATGGCGTGAACTTTACCCGATGGAATATAAACCGCATCCCCTGCCTTTACAGAAACAAATTGTAAAACATCTTCTATGGTATTATTGGCTATATGTTTTTGTAATAATTGCTTGTTCATCGGTATATTGAAACCGATATTTAATTTGGCATCAGGTTCAGCGTCTATGATGTACCACATTTCTGTTTTGCCGTTACAGTGATGTTTTTTTCTTGCAAGTATATCGTCAGGATGTACTTGTACGGATAAATCATCTTTAGCGTCAATGAATTTAATCAATAAAGGAAACTCTTCTCCAAAGGCGTCAAAGACTTTCTCCCCTACCAAATCTCCCATATAAACTTCTATCAATTCATTCAGCGAATTTCCCTGTAGAAATCCATTACTTACAATACTGCTTTCGGGGTCTACGCCTGATATTTCCCATGCTTCCCCGCAGTGGGTTAAGGGTGAGAAATCCTGTTTCATAATGCTTTTTATTTTATCCCCCCCCCATATTTTCTCTTTAAATATCGGTCTAAACTTTAATGGATATAACATGTTTTTTTAATTATGAATTACTTTTTTGATGTTAGAATAATACTGCTTTATGAATGAATAGATGAGTCGTGGAATTACATATTACTTTTCCCATTCAATATGTCCATTAATACCGTACTTTTCAAATACCTTCAGGATTTCAGCCGAAAAATCATTTAAAGTTTTTGCCCCTTTTACTTTTGTCAATTCATATAAATGGATGAACATCTTTTTAGCTGTTTCTGTTTGATTAAAGTTTTTCTTTAGAAAATTGTGTTGAGAACAAAGTACTTGTCCGTTTTCAATAACAGCTTTTCCACCGAGGGCTTTGGGGATAATATGATCGACGTGTAGTTCTATCCCTTCTTTTTCCCCTTTCCCACAAATAGCGCATTTATATTTATCACGTTTCAAGATGATTTTTTTTTGTTTTGCAGTAAAATCTTTCTGCTTGTTGGTTTTAGCCTGTTTAGGATCATATTTATATATTCCTTTTTTAATCTTAATCAAAAATCCTTTTTGCGCTAAAGTCCTGATTGCTCTATCTAGATCTCTAAAAACACTCTTTGTTCGTTTATGCCACTCTAATACACACCAATCAACGACTTCCGGATGTGGAATATTCTTATTTGGATGCTTGATGAAATATTCTTTTACCAAATCAATTTGAGTTATTTTCTTTTCCATTTATTAAATATTTAATGTTCCTGTTTTTTCCAAAATTCTTTCTCTTGCTAAATTACAATAAGTTAAATCAATTTCAGTCCCTACTGCAATTCTATCTATATTTTGTGCGACTAATAAAGTTGTTCCGCTTCCTGTAAAAGGATCGAAAACCAAATCCTTTACATATCTGAACATTTTTATACACCGATAAGGTAGGGCTTTAGGGAAAGGGGCAGGATGTCCAATTCTTTTTTTACTTTCTCCATTAAATATCCAAACGCCTTGTGTCCAATCTTTAAATTCATCGCTTGTAATATCAGATTCTTTTGACCCATTTGTTTTTTTCCATTCATCTTTAAAAAGAATAATAATCAATTCTACAGGAGCTATTACAACGGGAGCGGAAGCAGATTTCCAACTTCCCCAAGCCGTTCTTCTTGAAATATTTCCTTCGTTCCAAATAATGGTAGATTTATATTTCCATCCTACTTTTTGTGCAATTTTTGTCAAATCTGCTCCAACCGGTCTGTGACCTCCTTTATTTTTATCCAATGGAACATTGAGACAAAAACGCGCTTGCGATTTACTCCATGCAAAACAATTTTTCATCCACTTTTCCGAAAAATCAAGATATTGTTCGTAACTTAATTCGTCATCATTTGAGTTATAATCAATGCCAACATTATACGGAGGAGAAGTTACTATCAAATCAATAAATTCATTGTTAAATAAATAAGGGTTTAATACATCATTGTTAAACAGTATTATATTTTTATGCCTGAAAAATTCAGTCCTTTGCTGATAATATTCATTTAATTCTATTGCGAGACCTGTCATTTAGTATAAGTATTTTACAATGCAAAGGTACAAAAAACAATAATACAAATTTATGCAATTATAACCCATAATTTCTTTTCATTTACCGACAATTACATGACTTGGAAAAGATAAACTTTGTTTTCGGCAAAAGGGATTGTAATTGTTCTCTATATTCGTCATTGATAGTGATAACCCGCATATCGACTATTTTTAAAGAGTTTTCCAAGGCTGTAATCTCTACGGGAAACTCAATAATCATGTTACTCCATAAATCCAAAAAGGATAATTTAGACAAATGAACAATCTCGGCAGGAAGATCAAGTAAATAGTTTCTATTCAATATCAGTTGCTCCAAATGAATTAATTTGCCAACCTTAATCGAAAGACTGTCTATGCGATTGTTGGATAAATCCAAAATGGTTAAATTGGTTAGCGTCCAAATCACCTCAGGCGCATGTTTTAATCGCATTCCTTTTAGATGCAATTCCTGCAAAGCGGGATATTGTTGGATTTGCTGTTCAAAGTCATTCGGAAGTTTTCGTTTAAAAGATAACCGATACACACTATCGACAGGAACGTTCCCTGCCTGTTCAAATGAAGTAAACAGTGTCTGTTTTTGCAGTTCGGAAATCTCTAACATCTGTCCCCAAACTACTGTGTTGAACAATAATATAAACATCAATAAAATCATCTTCCTATTCATACATAAACATTGATTCTTCATCATGGCGCTTTTATTTTAATTATTGCACGGGTGTATAAAACTTTTTTGTTTTGTATACTCTATGGAGAAGCGGTTTATCGGGATTGCGTGCAATAATCCCGGAAAGAAACAACCATTTACCATCTTTTTCAATAAAAGCATCGTTCAAACTTGCTTCCGCTACTAAAAATTGAGGAATATCCTGTAAAGTTTCATCCATAGGGATTAATTGGTTAAAGATAATCATGTCTGCCGAAAGTGTATCCATGAGATATTTATTTGTTTTCTTATCTCTTTTATTGGTCTTCTGGGTATAAAATTGTTTTTCGTAATGCAACAAAAAAGGTGATCGTTTGGCATATTCAAATACAATCCGCATAGTGCGTTTTTTTGCATACCCCTTAAAAACAAATGCTCCAAAAACAGGTACCCCTTTATTATTTAATGACAGAATTTCTATCACCTTGCATTGTGAAAAAATATTTCTGCCATTCCATCCTAAAAGCGTATAATACGTTTTATTATTGACGCCATTCATTTCGATAATCTCCGTATACATTGCCCCAAACCAATTCCATACCGATAATACCTGTGCTTCAGGATTATTTATTTGTCTCCATTTATCAATTAAAGAGTAAAGTTTGTACTGTTTTTTTTCTTCATCGTAAGCCTGAAGATAGCCGTAATGCTCATGAACACCTTCATCACTGACAAGATACCATGAAAAAATACGTACTTTTTTGTCGGGGGAAGTCAATACGGAAATCGTTTTTATGGAATCAAAAGGATAGGACATAGAATTTTTTAAATCCAGCGTCTCTTCGAGTAAAAACAACAGTTGTTCGTTTTTCTGATAACGTAATATTGTATTGGTCTCAAGTATAATACTTTTATGTAACTTGACAATACTGTCTTCTCGCTCTATAAAAGTATCTTTCCGCTGAGAATAACCCTTAAAGAATATACACAAAATGAATAAAAACAATATCAATGGACTTTTCATACAATATTTTTGACTTAAACGAGATTGTAGTAGTGTTTAGTATTTTATTACATTTGCAAAATAATCAAACGAGCAATACAATGTCATTAAACAAAAGAATATCAGCCTTTGAACAACTGTCTATCTGTTTGCAGGACACTGTAGATGGAAAAAAGACAGGCAATAGTCAACTCAAACAGCAAATAGAACAGGAACAATTTCACAATCCGTGGTTTATTCCTTCATTTGTCAGCGAAGCTATTCGCGCCATTGCACAAATGATAGACAGAAAACAAATACAGCAATGGATATTACCATATCACGACCTGATTTCAGCGCAACAAACATCCTTACGAACAGGTGTTATCATGGCAGGAAATATCCCTTTGGCGGGATTTCATGATTTTGTATCCGTACTCATGGCGGGACATATATTTACAGGAAAGTTATCGTCCAATGATGCACATTTGTTGCCCATTATTGCGGAGATGCTTTGCGATATAGAACCCGCCTTCAAAAACAAGATTATATTTTGTTATGACAAACTTCCTCCTGTAGACCGTATTATTACGACAGGCAGTAATAATGCGGCGCGTCATTTTTCCTTTTATTTCCAGCAATATCCTTCTATTATTCGGAAACACTGTAACAGTCTTGCTGTCTTGGACGGAAACGAATCGGACGAAGATTTGAAAAACTTGGCGAAAGATATTTTTTTGTATTTCGGATTAGGATGCCGAAGCGTTTCAAAGATATATGTCCCAAACTATTATTCTTTTGACCGTTTATTCGCTGCCATTGACCATTACAAAAATATCGCTACACAACATAATAAATATCTGAATAATTTAGAGTATCAAAAGACAGTTCATCTGATTAACGCTATTCCTTTTTTAGACATGGGGATTCTTATCTTTAAGGAAGACCCCGCTTTAGCATCCCCCATCGGAATTGTACATTATCAATATTATAACGACAAAGATCTCATCTTAAAAGAAATTGCATCCTACGGAGAAACATTACAGTGCGTTGTCGGAAAAACAGGAGAAAACGCTATTCCCTTTGGTAAAGCCCAATACCCCGCTCTCAATAATTACGCAAATGGAATCAATACTCTACTCTTTTTAATTGAAAACTTCATTAATTGAAAATTGAAAATGAAAGAACAAGTGGACAAAACAATAGAGGAAAATAATTAGTATCTGTCTATATAGTACAAAAAAGTAATCATCAACGCTGTCCGAATAGTGCCGTCATTATAGACAGACACTAAATACTGTGCATACTTGTTATGTATGTACTTCCAAATTTTGCTCTTTCTTGTTCACTCGTTTACTAAGTAATAGACATTCCCAAATTTTTTGCCAGAAAAGAGCGGATAGTATATGTTTTTTTTATACCTTTGCAGCTGAAAAATTTGAAGCATTATAAGCATGAATAAAAGTAGTAAGAAACACGATAAGAAACGCGAAGAAGTAATACATTCATCAAACCATTTATCACGTTCTTTTATAGAAAGGTGTAGGTATTTTTACAATGGGCAAGAAAAAGTTATCAATATTGTAGGTATAGGTATAGCTATTGTTCTCATTGCTGTTTTGGCATATACATTATTATATATTCCCAAACAACAGGAAAAAGCGGAAGTAGCCATTTATAAGGCAGAACGATATTTTGCAATGGATTCTTTAACATTGGCGCTTAATGGCGATGGACAGTATGACGGAGTTTTATCCGTCATAGATAATTACGGTAACACAAAAACAGGCAATCGCGCCAAATATATTGCAGGTATTTGTTATTTAAAATTAGGTCAATATGATGATGCCATTAAGTATTTAAAGAAATTTAAATCGAAGGATAAATTGGTGTCTGTTCAGGCATTGGGTTCATTGGGAGATGCCTATATGGAAAAAAATGATTTGGATAATGCCGCAAAGTATTATAAAAAAGCAGTCTCTAAAAATGGGAACGACTTAATCACGCCTGTATATTTGTTGCGTTTAGGGATGCTCTGTGAAATGCAGGGTAAATGGAAAGATGCAGTATCTTATTATGAACAACTGCAACAAGACTATACGCAATCGTATGAAGCAATGGACATAGATAAACGTATATCTTATGCCAAAACGAAATCACAGTTATAAGTTTGATGGAAAAAAAACAGAATTTATCTGCATACGATGTCTCGGCAATCCCGCGTATAACAAATAAAAAAATTGCGGTAATAACTTCCGAATGGAATTATGAGATAACTTCTGCCATGAAAGTCGGCTGTATTGATACGTTGATCAAACATGGCTTTTCTTCCGAAGATATTATAGAACAATCTGTAGGAGGGAGTTTTGAATTGCCGCTTATGGCTAAAATCATGATTAAGCAATATAATGTAGATGCTGTTATCTGTATAGGCTGTATTATTCAGGGCGAGACCAAACATTTTGATTTTATCGCACAGGCAACAGCAAACGGTATTATGCAAGTAGGGCTGGATTGTGAAAAACCTGTTATCTTTGGCGTGATTACGGCAAACAATAAGCAACAGGCTCTTGACAGAGCAGGAGGAATATACGGCAATAAAGGCGTGGAAGCAGCAATTACTTGCCTGAAGTTGTTAGCATTTTAATATTCATTACAGTTATTTTTATAATCAGCAAAACAATTCTCTGATGCGGATAGTTTTTATGGGAACGCCCGATTTTGCGGCAGAAGTATTGAAAGCAATAGTAGCAGATAAACGACATGATGTTGTAGCTGTAGTTACTTCAACAGATAAGGCGGCAGGCAGAGGAATGAAAATACAGTTGTCGCCTGTAAAAATATATGCCGAAAAACAGCAATTGTATATTTTGCAGCCAGAAAAGTTAAGAGATGTGCATTTTATTGAAACATTACATTCGTTAAAGGCGGATATATTTGTTGTTGTAGCATTCAGGATGTTGCCCGAAGTTGTGTGGCAAATACCTCCCAAAGGAACGGTCAATTTACATGCTTCTTTGTTGCCTCAATACAGAGGCGCTGCGCCTATCAATTGGGCGATTATAAACGGTGAAACGCAAACAGGCGTTACTACCTTTTTTATCAATGAGAATATTGACGAAGGAAATATTCTTCTCTCCGAAAAAATAGATATATCTAAGGATGATAATGCAGAAACACTGCATAATAAAATTCTTGACATTGGAAAAGTAACCCTGCTGAAAACATTAAAAGAAATTGAAGAAGGTAGCTATAAAGAGCAGAAACAACCTCTGTTTTCCGACTTGAAATTGGCGCCAAAACTGTTTAAGGAGGATTGTTTGATTGATTGGAATAAACAGGCTAATCAAATATATAATTTTATTAGAGGTTTGTCTCCTTATCCTGCGGCATTTTCCAGATATAAAAACACGGATGGCGAGGAGTTGAGCATGAAAATATTTACCTCTACAGTGGAAGTCATTACACCGACAACTCCTTTGGGAAAGATACAAACCGATAACAAAACTTTTTTAAAGGTTGCCTGTGCCGACGGATATATTTACATCAACGAACTACAGATTCTTGGCAAAAGACGTATGTCTATTCATGATTTTTTACTTGGAAACAAAGGATTTGATGGTATGGAACTCTATTAATCATGCTTCTTTACGTTTGAATATTTTGAAAAACAGTACATGCAGCCGAACAAACAAGAGATAATAAACTACTTAAAGGACTTTGCGTCTTCAGAACGATATAACCGTATACAGGACATTGTTCGAAAACGAACGCGGCATATTACTATTGTAGTGGAAAATCTTTTTCAGTCGCACAACATAAGCGCCATACTTCGCACGGCAGAGTGTTTGGGAATACAGGATGTTCATATTATTGAGAATAATTTTGAGTACACAATAAATAAGCAGGTTTCTTTGGGCGCTCAAAAATGGTTATCGGTTTATCACTATAATCATCTAACGAACAATACAGTTTCGTGTCTGCAAACAATCAAAGAAAAGGGATACAAAATTATAGCAACTTTACCACAGGAAAATAATTATTCCTTGGAAGATGTTCCGTTGGACGCCAAAACCGCCTTCTTATTTGGCACAGAATTAAACGGATTGTCACCCGAAGCGATTAACATGGCTGATAGTTTTATAAAGATACCCATGTATGGTTTTACCGAAAGTTATAATGTTTCCGTGTCGGTTGCATTAACGATGATGAATGTCAATGAACGTCTACGTAAATCCTCTTTTGACTGGGCGCTTTCAACTGAAGAAATCATGGACTTGGAATTAGATTGGTTGAAAAAAAGCATTAAAGATGCAGAACGTATTTTAAAACGCTTTTTCAACAGGTAATTTAT
>JAIROC010000118.1 GCA_031257735.1 Bacteroidales bacterium
TATTTGTTTCTAATATTTCATGTTGAAATATTAGATGAAATTTTTTTATCGTTACGGTGACGAAACAAAAGAACGGAAATAATTACGACAACCATCGGAGCGAACAAAACGGCAAAATCACCGCAAGCCCGATAAAATGGCGTTATTCAAACAACAAGAGCAACACCGTCCCAAGCGTCGGTAAGTTCGGCAATTAACTTATGTTGCGTCAATTCTGGATAGTCGATTAATTTAATCACCTGATCATTTTCCTGAACATCAACTGCACAAACAGCATGGTCGGTTTCGTCAGAATTTTTGCGTGACGCCAAAATGACAACTGTTTGATCATCTTTCAAAAGTTGACAAAGTTCTTTTGGTGAAAGTTTGGCGATCTGACAATTAATACCGTGATAAGATTTTAGTGCATTTTGCAAATTCTCAAGCGGTAAATACTTGTCCTGTTCCCAACCACAACGCTTTGCTATTTCGGGAAGTGTTGTTTTTTGATTCCAAGTGTTTGCAAAGCAACAAGACAGGCAATCGGACCACAGGCAGTTTTATATTGTTCATCCTCCAATGTCGGTAACCGTTGCGAAAATACAAAAGTAGGCAACAAAATAAAAAACAGAAACAGAAAAATTCTCATTTCGTTTCCTCCACCGTTTTGTTTTCTCGTTCCCGTTTGTCTTTGAGGTAAAGTCGGTATTTTATTACAAGAACAATAAAAATCAATACAAGACCAGAAATGATACTGATGTAGCGGTAAATAAATACACGCTTGCTATTCGCCGTTTCTTTGATAAGACTGTTGATTGAAGGGCTATCGCTTTGTCTATATACCAAGCCTCGTATTCCATCTGCAACCACAGCGTTTTCAGGAATAATATCTGTAAAGAAACTTTCTTGAATACCACTGTTGAGACTCATATTTTCAACATCAATCACTTCCTTACGGACGATATTACTTTTTTCATCAAAGCTCGTATTAACAATATGATTGGGTAACCAAATACCATTCCCAAAATCTTGTAGATTTTCAAATATTGTTTCTTCGGATAAATATCTCCCAACAATATGAAAACCATCTTCATAATCTTCGGTAATACTATAAAATACCTCTTTTTTTACCACAGAAAAATCTTTGTCTTTGTCGAGATAATAAAATCGATTTTTATTCCCTAAAATAATGCGGGGATGACCATTGATATTTATTTCTTTCTCAAAAACAATCAGTTTATCACATAAGGCAAAATCAAAAGAAATATGAGGTACTTCAAAAGATACCGAATCAAAAAGCATTGCTTGGCATAATGGACTTACAGACAAAAAAGCTTTGGATTTAGATGAAATAGTATCTATTGAAGCAGAAGGATAAAACCTATCAGAAAATGCTGTAATAAATATTTGAAAAGAACCATTAGACGATGTAATAGTTCGATTCTCCGGTTTTTCCTTTAAATACTCATCCACCAAAAAACAATTTTCCTTCAAAGCATAATCATAAACCCAAATTTCTAATTTTTTATTATTTTTATCGCAAACCTCATCATTAACGATGAGTCTACACTTAAAATCACGAATAGAATCTCTTTTAGTAACAGCTAATGATAATAAATCTTTTGTTTGTATTATTGGGATTTGTTGCTTGATAAAAACAAACCATAATTTAGCCGTTTCACTATTTGTAAAAGTATGATTTTTGTTAAGTATCCAATCAAAATAATATTCTACCGTTGGAGCAAATCCATTCGCACTTTTAAATTCTGAAATTGCTTTAGAAGCCTCTAAATAGCTGGTTTCATCTGTAAAAATTGAACCACAAAAAAATGCTTGGAGCACAATTATAATTAAAAAAGCATTTGTATAATTAAATTCCACTTTAGGTAAACTCATAGGAAAGGACATTTTTTTGCAACTAATTAAAAGTGTTTTAAATATATTTCGTAACTATTCAGTTGCACCAATCCGGTAAATCCGCATGGTAACTGGATCATTACCCGAAAGACTTTATCATTATAGTTAGCATGAAAGACTCTACTATTACATTCCTTATTTATCAAGTTTTTCTCAGTAGCCAACAACACCCTTATGCACTTATTTTGAGATGACGGATCGTTATCAAAAAAACTGAACGAAAAATAAGGGAATAAGAGCGCATCGTGGTGTACAATTCCGGCTACTAAGAGAATGTCATAAAAAATAAAGGCGGCAATCATAATATCTTCCGGTAAAATTGACAATAATTATTCCGTTGCCCTGTATGGATTGCTTTGGCTGAACGACTGAATAGTTACTATATTTCTATAATAATATTTGTAATTGATATTCTATACCAATTAAATCCACAAAAAGGTTCAAAAAATGCGATTCTATATAGGATACCTCTAAAAATTCGTCTTTTCGCAAAGAATTAATTCGTAAATCTTTATTTTTTAACAATAAAAAATTGGAAAATCTGAATTTTTAGAGGTTCTCTATAAAATCCAGGATAATTGAAAATTAACAAGGAGCGGATGAAGATGCCGTATACTCACCTCCACAACCTTTAGATAATCCTGTTGGTTTAGGATTACATGATTTACCTTCGTAAGTGTGTTCTTGTGTTTCTATTATAGTTTCTATCACTCCTAGCGTAAGAGAACCATCAACCCAAACCGGCCCTATTTCTTTCTTAGTCCATGTAGCAGTAACTGTTTTTGATTCAGTCTCTCCATCTTGACAACCAAATTCTGTGTATTGACCACAATTGGCGGGTCCTAATACCTGATCACCTGGTTCATTTTCAATTACTTTCATATTAGTTTTTAGTGTGCATGCACCTTGTATTTTCTTTGTTGCTGTTGCACAGCCGTTTTCTTCGTTAACATAAGTGTCCCCATTACCATTACTAGATGTAATTTTTTTTCTTTTTAACTTGACCTGACATTCACTTGCAGATAATTGAATGCAAGCAGTTATTGGTCTCCCATTTGCATCTTTGGCTATTTCTGTTGCACCACTATTACAGGAATCACCAAGTGTAATTGATGGAAAAATTTGTGGACTTAAATATTGTCGTTTCAAAAATAATTCACTGGTTAATAGTATTTCAAAAAAAATGGAAAACACAAAAAAAATACATAAAATTTCTAAACGTTTCATTTTAATTTCTCCTAATTTTGATAAGGAACATTTTTTTACGATTCGACACCCTATCGAATCGTGATACAGGGATTTTACATTTGGCTTGTTGCCCTGTCAACGAGCCTTTTTGATTTCGATAAATTTTTCCATTGTTCCAAAGCGGAAACAGCATGGCAAAGCCCGTCGAAATCAAAATACGATTTTTCATTTCCTACGACATCCAGATTTCGGAAAATCTGAATACAGGACATTGTAATTGTATTGTTTGGTCTGTCAATTCCCCGAATGTTGTGAAAACCGTGATCAGTTTCACATTTTCATCCGTAATTCCGACTTTCACAATAATCAACATGGTAACCATTACATATCGGCACCGCAAAAAATACAATTTAATTCTGAAAATTTTGGGTATTTTTTTCTCATTTCTCTAACTCCATTATTTTCAATATGTTATGTAAAACGGATTTATTTTTTTCCGTCAATAACGGAACACCGACAGAAAAATAAATAGTAATTTCAATCAAATTGACCGTACAAACTTTCAATAATAAATTGATTATTCACCGACGGCAATACAAATTCCATTACGACATTGTATCAAATTTGGTGTTAAAATAACCCAATTGTTTTCCGTTCTCAATCTGCCTTGTATTGAAACATGCGGGTATAATTCACGTTGGTCTGTATCCGCAATGCCGTCGTCCAATTCAAACAAGGCTAACGATATTATGTCTTTTGTTTTGAGTTTTTCAATAAGTTTCCGGCATTCGTCACAGTTTTTACGTCCAATAACGATAAGCCAATCTCCCTGTTTAGCCTCTTTCGCTTTTTCGTCAACATAGTCCCAAAGCGGAAATTCCTTTCCGATCCATTTTTCCGGTTCCAACATCATTGTTACCGTTCCATCAGCACCAATAAATTCAGTACCAAGCGTTGCATGAGTTTGTTGTTTAAACGACAGC
>JAIROC010000190.1 GCA_031257735.1 Bacteroidales bacterium
ACAAAATGACATTATGAAAGCGTAATTATTCAACATGTCGATACTGCCTGTTTTCAAAATGTATCAACTCATAATGACGAATATACGAAACGTTTGATAGTTTTCGGACAGACACTAATTATTGCACAACGACTGAAACAGTGAACATTATTTATGCGTTTGTATGCAAGTGAAAAATTTATGCTATCTTTGCACATCAGTATATCAGATATACAATGAAAATAAATAGTTTAATATGAATAAGATGAAGATAAAGTCATTTGAAGTATCCGGGTTATTTGACACGGATAATGTATTAATTCCGTTTAATGATGATGGAATAAAAATCCTGATAGGAGAAAATGGGTCAGGTAAAACACAAATACTTAACCTGTTTTATTACTTCGTAACTGCTAATTTTTTTAGATTGAGCGATTTTAAATTTTCAAAATTGAAAGTATGTTTTTCGAATGACGAAACAATTGAAATATCTAAAAGTCAAATTGACGAAACAATTAAACCAATATATGAAAATCCTGATATAAAAACATATATCAATGAATTTGGCATCTCTCAATTCGAAATGTTACGCAATAAATTTTTAAACGACAGAAATAATTGGGACAAATATATCGACAGGTATGATTATTCGAGAAAATATCCTATTCGTAGATTGTTCCGCATTTTTGAAGAATTAGAAACAAGGAATTCCTTTACTACTTCTTTCGAGAACATAAAAAAAGAAATCACAAAAACATTTGATGGTATTGATATTTTGTATTTTCCTACATATAGACGAGTGGAAGAAGAGTTGTATCATTTGGGTTATGATGAAGATGAATTAAATTTTGATTCCGAGAATACTTTGATTCAATTTGGAATGGAAGATGTTAAAAAGCGGTTTAAATATACACAGGCTGCAATAAATGAACTTCTCAAAGAGGGATTAGCCCAATTTACAAAAGACATTCTAAATATTGTTACAGACGATATCTCCGATTCTTCTGATAAATTACTTGACAAAATAAATGAAAGCGATATTGATATTATTTTGTCCAGAGTTGGCGCATTATTGCCAAACAACCAGAAAGATGCTGTAAAGAATATTGTGGCAAAAAAAGAAATAAAAAATTCACTCCACGTGTATTTACTTCAAAAACTAATAGATATTTATGAGAAACAAAAAGAACTTGATAAAGCTATTAAAGATTTTCGTAACGCTTGTAATACCTATTTGACAGGGAAAGAAGTTTTTTATGATGAGAGCGCCATTAAAATTTATATAAAATCAAAAAAGACGGATAGCGAGATAGATTTAAAACATTTGTCTTCGGGTGAAAAGCAGATAATTTCCATGTTTTCAAAAGTATATCTATCGGAACAAAACAAAAGATTTTACATTTTATTCGATGAACCTGAACTTTCTTTAAGTATGCTTTGGCAAAAGACACTTTTACCAAATATATTGAAATCTAAAAAATGTGATTTCTTATTGGCAGTTACACATTCGCCTTTTATTTTTGACAATGAATTGGATAAATATGCAGTTGGATTAAACGAATATATAAAACCTTTTGAATTGAAAAATAATGCATATTGAAGAATTACGGAAAAGCAAGAATAGACCACAAGTTGCTTTTCAAGAGTTTGCACTATCTACAGGAGAAAAATCGGGACACTTGTTTTGTTTTTTTGAGGGAAAAGATAATGCGTATTATATCCCAAGAATTAAACAATATACAACCGATTATTATCCGATAAAATGTGGCAATAAAAAAGCGACACTTGATGTTTATGCTCTTATTGTTGGTAAACCAGAATATAAGCAATACAAATTAGGATTTTTTATTGATAGAGATTTCAACGATTCTGTTGGTGAAAAAGCTCCTCCGATTTTTGAAACACCTTGCTATTCAATAGAGAATTTATATGTTTCTTTAAATGTTTTTAAAGAAATTATAATAAATGAGTTTCATCTTTCAGAAACTAATGATAGGGAACTGTTTATCACTATATTAAATCTTTATGAGAAACGACAAAAAGAATTTCATGCTGCCATTTTATTGCTTAATGCGTGGTATGCTTGCCTGATTGAAAAAAAAGACAGAGAACAAATTGATACAGGAGTTGTACTTAATGACTTAAAATTAAAAGACCTTGTTGATATTAAACTCTATCATGTAGGTCAAAAATATGATATTGAAAAACTGAAAGAAATATTTCCACATGCAATTGAAATAGATGAGATTACACTAAACCTGAAAATAGAATTATTCAAATCAGTAGAACAGCATAAAGTTTTTAGAGGAAAGTATGAAATAGAATTTCTATTGAAATTAATAAGGGAAATTCTTTCCGATTCTTACAAAACAAGAACTGTTATGACAGAAAAAATTAACACATCCTTTGGCGATGGAAGTTCACTGAATCAAGAACTGTTGCTAAATTTATTTTCTGCATACGCCGAAACACCACAAGAACTCATATATTATTTGAAAGTTGTTACCAAATAATAATTTGCTGTCTATATTCGGAAATACCACCTCGGTATTAATTGAAAATTGAAAATGAAGCTAACGCACGATAATGTCCAAACAACGCCGTCATTGCGGGCTTGACCCACACCCGTAAGAGCAGCGGAGCTAATTCCCTGCCCTAAAACGCGTTGTCGGAGTTACGAGTTAGGCTGACGCAAACAAAATAATTAGCTGCGCTGCTCTTACGGGTCATAACTCATAATTATTTCCCTGTATTGTCCTGTCCACTTGTTCTTTCATTTTCCATTTTCGTATTGATAAAAATAATATCTTTGTACCATGATAAAAAAATAATAATTATGATACAACGTATTCAAACTTTGTTACTTCTTGTTGCAGTGATTTGTTTTGTGGCAGCATGTTTTATGCCTGTAGGACATATAACCTCTCATGATACCTATTATCGTATTACTCCGTGGGTGTTGAAAGTAGATATTTCTGATGGGAAAATAATACACCCTACTTATTTTATTGGCATGTTGCAAGCTCTGTTGGCAATTATATCGTTTATTGCTATATTTTTATATAAGAAACGTACAGTGCAGTCTAAATTTTGCACAGCGGCTATTATTGTCAATTTTATTTTGATTATTACCATGTTGTGGGTCTATCCTAATCATGTTTTTCCTAAGATAACTTACCTGTCGGGAGCTGAGGTAGAATATTCGTTATGGACATTATTATCTATTGTGCCATTGATTTGTTTATATTTTGCAAACAAGTTTATCATCAGAGATGAAAAAATGGTTCGTGCCGCTGACAGACTTCGTTAAGAACAATATGATAAATGAGTTTTAAAATACATGCGCCTTTTTCTCCTTCTGGTGATCAACCCGAAGCAATTAAATCTTTGATTAATTCTATTAATCAGGGAGTAAAAGACCAAACTTTATTGGGGGTTACAGGTTCAGGTAAAACATTTACCATTGCGAATGTATTACAGGCATTAAATCGTCCTACATTGATATTAAGTCATAACAAGACTTTGGCAGCTCAACTTTATAGCGAATTTAAAGACTTTTTCCCCGAGAATGCAGTAGAATATTTTGTTTCCTATTATGACTATTATCAACCCGAAGCCTATATCCCCGCTACCAATACGTATATTGAAAAAGATTTGGCAGTTAATGAGGATATTGAAAAACTAAGATTAAAAGCAACATCATCTTTACTTTCCGGGAGACGGGATGTTATTGTAGTTTCTTCTGTTTCGTGTATATATGGTATCGGTAATCCGGAAGAATTTGTAAACAATACCATTCATTTGGAGGTTCAGCAAAAAATAGTACGTAACAAATTATTGCGCATGTTTGTGAACAGTCTTTATTCTCGGGCAGAACATTTTTTGGAACGGAGAAAATTTCGGGTAAAAGGAGATACTATTGATATTTTTCCGGGTTATGGAGATGTAGCATACCGTATTATGTTCTGGGGCGATGAAATAGAAAGTATTGAAAGTTTTGATCCTGTCAGCGGAAATAAACATGATTTTACGCAAAATTTGATTATCTATCCTGCAGATATTTTTGTTACCTCTCCTGAAAAAGCAAGCGACGCTATTCGGGAGATACAAATAGACTTACGAAATAGAGTAGACTATTTTAGAGACTTAGGAAAGCATTTGGAGGCGAAACGTATAGAAGATCGTGTGGTATACGACATTGAAATGATTAGGGAATTGGGATATTGTTCTGGGATAGAAAATTATGCCCGTTATTTTGACCGTCGTCCTCCTGACAGCCGTCCATTCTGTTTATTGGATTATTTTCCCGATGATTTTCTCACGATTATAGATGAAAGTCATGTTACGATTCCACAATTGCACGGGATGTATGGAGGAGACAGATCTCGTAAAGTAAACTTGGTGGATTATGGGTTCAGACTTCCCTCTGCATTGGATAACAGACCGCTGCGATTTGAAGAATTTCAATCATTGATAGGACAGACTATTTATATATCTGCAACCCCCGCCGACTATGAACTAGAAAGATCAGAAGGAGTTATCATTGAACAGCTTGTTCGTCCTACGGGATTGCTGGATCCTTTTATAGAAGTACGTCCTTGCGAGAATCAAATAGATGATTTATTAAGCGAAATAGAACTTATTGTACAAAAAAATGAACGTGTCCTGGTTACTACGCTTACCAAACGTATGGCGGAGGATTTGTGTCAATATTTGACGAAAATAAATATACAAACGCAGTATATTCATTCGGATATAGAGACGCTTAACCGTGTAGAAATATTAGACCGATTACGCAGTGGGGTGATTGATGTCTTAGTAGGCGTTAATTTATTACGGGAGGGTTTGGATTTACCGGAAGTATCATTGGTAGCCATATTGGATGCAGATAAAGAAGGGTTTCTTCGATCAGAACGGGCATTAACCCAAACAGCAGGCAGAGCGGCAAGAAATGTAAATGGAAGAGTCATTTTCTATGCCGATAAAGTTACTTATTCCATGCAAAGAACAATAGACGAAACAAATCGTAGACGTGAAAAACAAATTGCCTATAATGAAAAGCATAATATTACCCCTACAACGATTGAAAGAACAAGAGAATTTTCTATTGTAAAGAAAAATAACCCCAATGAAAACTCACGAAACAAAGAACTTAATCAAACAAGTGATACTAAAACCTTCCTTTCCCTTCTGTCAGAAAAAGAACTTAACGATTTAATCATATCCAAAACAAAAGCGCTTGAACTCTATGTCAAGGATTTGGATTTTCTAAAAGCTGCTCAACTCCGTGACGAAATAGAACAATTGAAAATCCGAAAAAAAAAATATCCCCAATGAGAAATTCTATTGAACATTTTCAACTAAATAATTGTTACTATATCGTATTATAATAAACCAAGCTATAACTAAATAAAAAAAATAATGAATGCTATCACATTACCATACGCAAGCAGCGCTTTAAATCCTGCAATCAGTGAACAAACAATTAATTTTCACTTTGGAAAACATTATCAAACATACGTAAGCAATCTAAACAAATTAATTGCTGGAACGCCTTTTGAAAAAGAAAGTTTAATTGATATTGTAAAAAATTCGGAAGGCGTTATTTTTAATAATGCCGCTCAGGTGTGGAATCATGAATTTTATTTTGAGCAATTTACACCTCCTTTTTCTCCATCTCCCGCAAGAAAACTCATAAAGAGTATCGAAAATCAATGGAACAGTTTTGGAAATTTTAAAAAAGAATTTTCCGAAGCAGCTATTTCTTTATTTGGGGCAGGATGGACTTGGCTTGCAAGAGAAAATGACAATAACAAACTTTACATTTTGAAAGAAACAAATGCGGAAACACCTTTTTCGAAAGGACTTACTCCTGTATTGACTTTTGACGTCTGGGAACACGCATATTATTTGGATTATCAAAACAGAAGAGCCGATTATATTTCCGCTTTGTGGAATATTATTAATTGGGATATCGTTGAACAGCGGTTTGTTAGAAAAAAAAATAAAAACCAAGACCAAGACCAAGACCAAGACCTTGATTAGGTTTTAAGATTAATACTTCATTTAATTTTAGTAGCTACGAAACTTTATTGTTTTGTAGCTATTTATTTTTATACTGATCGACGAAAGAAATGTAAAAGTTGTTTTTGTAAACATTGATGCTACTAATATATTAGATACATGTATGTTATTTAGTGTCTGTCTATAAAGTACAATTATGAATTATGACCCGAAGCGAAGCGGAGAGCAGCGTAGCTAATTAGTGTCTGTCCGAAAACGCATAAATTCATTTCTTCAATGTATAATTGTAATCAGAGAATAACGGTAAAGGGCTGAAAGCCCGCAATCAATAGCACAGGGCAACGCCCTGTG
>JAIROC010000216.1 GCA_031257735.1 Bacteroidales bacterium
GCTTTATGGGAGAAAAATCCTTATTATGTGATATTTTCGTTTGTCGTATGGGTTCTGTTTGTCGGACCGGCGCTTTCGTTCATCTTTGCCCTGATGATGCATTTTAAGACGTAAGTCGCTTCGCATGATGTGTGATGTGTGATGTGTGATGTATGACTCTTTGACATATCGGTTTACATGCTTAATTTTGATGTTTGAAATTAAGCTCGTATTTTTGTGGCAGAAAATGTAAAATTAAAGCATTATGGATGCAACGACAGTAAACAGGAAAGCATTGGATAAAGAGACGAGTGACAAGCTCGCTTTTATCTGTTTTATCATTCCCGAATTTGCGGCGGCATACAAGATGAAAATATCCGACGCATACCGTTATTTGGAAAAATATGGCGGAATTGATTATTTGGACGAATATTGGTGGGCTTTGCACATCGACAATCCATTTTGGGCTGTCAGGGATATGTATAAAGTTTGCCGAAGCAATGGAGGTATGCGATGAGGGTTTACCACGACCACAAAATCAACGAAACATTTGCCGCCCGTTTATTTTATAATTCCGGAACATTCGCTCTGCTCGAAGACAAATCTACCCAGCTTTATCTGAAACCTTGGCAAGAAATTTACGAAATGCTTGAAAAGGAATTGAAAATGTAAAATTATTGTGACTATGATTTATTCATAGCGAAGAAATTTGACGGTACAGATAGAAACATCGGAGATGTATACGTATCTTTCGGCATTGTGTACGTATCCATTCTGCATTGTATACGTATCTTTTTGCATTGTATACGTATCTTTTTACATTGTATACGTATCTTTTTGCATTGTATACGTATCTTTTTGTGTTGTATACGTATCCATTTCATGTTGTATACGTATCTTTTTACATTGTATACGTATCTTTTTGTGTTGTATACGTATCTTTTTGTGTTGTATACGAATCTTTTGAGGATGTATACACCCTTCTTGGAGATGTATATGTAAACATTTCTTTGGTTTTAAAGGTAAAGCCGGATGTGGAAACAAAATAATTTGGGAGAGTAAAAAATTCAGTTTCTGAAGCAGGCTTGCAAATGCGATTTTTAATAATTTTTATATCTTTGCAGATATAAAAATTATTAATAAATAAATAAAACAAGTTGATGATAAAATAGTTAGTTACTAAAAAAATAGAAATAAAGCGTTAGCTAATATTCTTGCTTCTGAAACTTCGACAATTTCATAAGTACGACAAGAATAAGTTGCCAAACGCTCACGTCGGAAGGCGTGGGCTTACTTCATTTGTTGTACAGGTAGTCGAAGACCTCAGAAGCGAATTAAAGTTAAAGTTCCACGCTTTCAATGTTTTGAACAATACTCTTCCCTGGAACTTGGAAGCATTTGATTAATTAAGTTTGAATTATGAATGTTTTTGAGACCATAAATCGCCTGTACGAAATTCATAAGTGGATTTTACGAGAAGAAACAGGAACTCCGGATGAATTTGCCGACCGATTTCATGTGAGCAGAAGGCAACTCTACAATATTTTGGACGAAATGAAAGATATGGGAGCCGAAATTAAATACAGTCGTATTGGACATACTTTTTATTATGTTAATGATTTTGATATAAAAATCAATCAATTGCAGATTTCATCAAACGACAAAAATAATACGAATGAAGAATAAAAAGGAAACAATGTTTTCGTGCAAGGAAGTTGCACGGAAAGCTCGTACCTTTGTGCCGTAAAAGACAAAAACTTGCAAGGATTGTTTTGACAGGTTTCCGGTAACCTGAAATATCGGAAAGCGGATGTCGAAAAGCTTTGATAGAGTAGGCGAAAATTTAAATTGTTTATAATAAGATGAAAACATTGAATTTAGAGCAAATGAGAAATGTTAATGGTGGTATAAGATCTGGATGTGGTGACTGGGTTTATGATGGGGTGTGTGAATGTGCTGGTAGAGGCAAAGTCACGGAAACGGGACTTTGTATACCTGACATACTATCTCCTATTATTCTTTGGTGGCTATAAGATGGTCGATCATAAAGAACATTTCAGACCTCAAAAGTGAGTTATAATTCCTTTTGGGGTTTCTTTTTTTATTTATTTAACTATTATATTGATTACAAGTCTCATTAAATCTATTAAACATCATTGTAATGCATAGATTTTTAAATAAATCGAAAAAAAATCTTTTCGTGCAAGGAAGTTGCACGGAAACTTCGTACCTTTGTGCCGTAAAAGACAAAAACTTGCAAGGATTGTTTTGACAGGTTTCCGGTAACCTGAAATATCGGAAAGCGGATGTTGAAAAGCTTTGATAGAGTAGGCAAAAATTTAAATTGTTTATAATAAGATGAAAACATTGAATTTAGAGCAAATGGAAAATGTTAATGGCGGAGGCGCAGTTAAGTGTGGTGCTGCTGTTGCTTTTAATGCAGTAGCCCTTGCCAGTTTTATTCTAACAGGAGGGATTGGTTGGGCAGCATGGTTAGCTATAGCTTCGTATGGCTATTCTGTTTATGATTTTGTCAATGCATGTAAAGATGTTCACTGAAAAAAAATTAAAAAACTGTCCAAAAGTTTGCTTTTGGGCAGTTTTTGTGTTAATTGATTAAAATTTTAATAAAGACATTTATGAAAGATTATATTTTATTTGAATTGAAATTAATAAGTAGAAGTTTGAGATTAAAAAGACTAATGACGCCTTTAATTTTTCTTATTCTTAGTGTTTATTTGATGCATATCGTATCAGATCGAGATTTTCTCGTCAGAATATTCTTTTTATATGCTCTGATATCTGTTCCCGGCGCTACATACAGTCAAATTATTTTTGCCATGGAGGCTTCTTTTATTGACAAATTATTAATAAGTCCATTTTCTGTTTATTCCATATTAAAAGCAAAATATTATCTATACTGTTGTTTTGCATTTGTTATGGTTGTAATTATGCTGCCAATTATGCTGTTGGATATAAAATTGAGCGAAATACTTTCGTCTTTTTTTTATACTGTTGGATTTGTGTATTTTATATGCTTCCAAAATGCACGATTCAGCGCTAAAGAATTTGATATAAAAGCAGTTAAATATTTCAATTGGCAAGGGTATTCTTTTATAACTCAACATCTTATTCCATTAATATGTTTGATTGTATCAATGGGTATAATTGTTATCACTCATCAAATATTCGGAGAAAATATTGCACTTATAGTAATGTGTATAACAGGAATAAGTTTTGTTACAGGTCATAAACTTTGGCTAATGCCAATTGCCAAAAACTTTGAAAAAAATTTAGTAAAACGTTGTGAGCAGAAGGATGTTTTAAATATTCCTCAATTATCAATTACTAACGGCGAACTGCTTGGTATTATAGGAAATACAGGAGCAGGAAAAACAACTTTTTCACGGTTATGTCTTGATTTTTTACCGGCAGATGAAGGTCAAATTTTTATTAATAATCATAATATTCACTTATCAGGAGAATGGAAAAAATATGTTTCCGCTTTTTTTAATGAGCGTTTTTTAATTGATTTTCTGACGCCTAAAGAATATTTTTATTTTTCCGGAAATCTATATGGTTTAAGCAAAAAAGAAATAGATGCCAACCTTACCGATTTTAAAACATTTTTGGGTGAAGAAATCTTGGACAGCAAGCATCTCATTGATAAATTTTCAAAGAGTGATAAACAAAAAATTGGGATTGTCGCAGCCATAATTTGCAGACCTCGTTTACTCTTATTAGACGAATCGTTTAATTGTTTGGATACTATCTCGCAAGCACAAATAAAAAAATTATTACTTGACTGTCATCTAAAATATGATATGACAGTTATATTGTCGAGCAATAATATTCAGTACATTACAGATTTTTGTAATAGATTTGTTGTTCTTGATGCAAGTCGCATACTTTATGACGGATCAAACATCACAGACGCGATAAATTATATAAAATGAATTTTTACAATCTATTTTAATCATGAAAGAATATTTATCTTTCAATAAAAGTCTATTTTACTTAATTGAAGTAGTAGTATTATTTATGTTAACATTTTGTCAGCAGGAGATGGAATTGGACTACCGGTTAAACAATGATGAAATAATCGCAAGTATCGGAAAAGTCGCCTTTCTGGAATCATATAACAAGTATCGTTGGATAGCGTATGCAGTTATTCCTTTTTTAGTGATAGTCAGGGTTATGTATTCAGCGACATGTTTGTATATCGGACATATATTCAGCGATTCGTCTGTTGAATACGGAAAAAACCGGAAATTCTCGGAGTATTTCAATGTTACCCTTAAATCGGAAATAATATTGATTGCACCGATTTTCGTGATGTTTATTTTACTTATGTGGATGGGGGTAGAGAATGGACGGGGAGTCATTAGATACACATCGCTTGCAGCCCTGTTTGATGTGGAGATTATGGAAAAATGGATATTGAGTTTTTTTTCGGCAATGAACATTTTTGAAGTATCGTACTGGTTTTTGATGGCAAAATTATTGTCGCAAGTTCACGAATGTAATTTATGGATATCGCTTAAATTTGTACTCACAACTTATGTGCCCGGGTTTTTGCTTTATCTTGTTGCAATAATGTTTCTGTTATTATATTTATCGTAGAGATGACTAAAAAGAGAAAATATTTTTTAACCGTTGTTATATGCATGACAGCAATTATAATAACCTTGTTTATCTGTCAATTACATAAAAAACATAAAGCCGTAAAACTTTATGCAAATATTCCTGATGTGGCGCTTTTAACCCTCGACAGCCTTGAATATAATCTTTCACGTTTGAGGGAAGATACAACAAAACCCGTTGTAATTTTTTTCTTTAATCCTGACTGTAAAGCATGTGAAATGGAAATATCGAACATAATTAAACATCCTGAGATATTATGCGATGTCCGAATTTTATTTGTTTCATCGGCTTCGATACGTAAAATTAAAGTCTTTCTAAAAAAATATCCTTTGCAGGATTTACCGAATACGACGATAGTTTCCGATTTCCGTTCCGAATTTAAATCGGTATTCAATCCGTCCACTGTTCCAATCATGTACATATACAACCGTAATCGCCAATTGGAAATGTCAATTAAAGGACGTCGGGATTCCGAAACGATACAAAAACTTATTATCAGGGCGTATGGAAATAAAAAAGTTGAATAAGTATTTTGTCAAACAGCACGATTCAACCGATTGTGGAGTAGCCTGTTTACTGTCTTTAATAAGATATTATGGCGGCGATTCAACAATTGTGCATCTGCGTGAGATAAGCGGCACATCCGTACGAGGTACGACTCTTTTAGGCTTGTATCAGGCAGCGAAAAAAATGGGATTTGAGGCTCAAGGTTGTGAAGCCGATATTGACTCGCTTGTAAAACATGGGGAACCGGTAATACTGCATGTTGTTCCCGACAGCAAATCGGAACATTATGTAGTATGTTACGGATTTGAAAACGATAATTTCATAATAAGCGACCCGGCAAAAGGTATTGCCAATTATTCTGTTGAAGAATTGGCTTCGATATGGAAATCAAAGACATGTCTTGTTTTGAAACCTGACGAAAATTTTGAATACACAGGAGATATCCGGACGAAAAACATAAACAGGATAAAAGAACTTATCAAACCGGATATGGGAATATTGTTAGTGAGTGTTTTTTTAGGCGTCATATTTGCATTGTTGGGGATAGTAATGATTGTATTTTCTCAAAAATTAATAGACGAAATATTACCCGACAAGAATTTCAAAAAACTTGTTCTGGGTTTAGTTTTTGTAATTGTTTTGCTTACGATACGCATATTTGTCAATGCTTTGCGTCAACGATTCCTTATAACACAAAGTAAGGATTTCAACAATCGCATCATTGATTTTTTTTATTACCGATTGCTTACATTGCCAAAATCGTTTTTTGATAATCGAAAAATCGGCGATATGGTTGCACGATTGAATGATACGCGAAGAATACAGAGCGTTATAGGCGCTATTGCCGGAAGTACGATAACCGATATATTGATTTCCTTAGTTTCACTTGCTCTGCTGTTTTTTTACTCATGGCAAATAGCTGTAATTGCCTTAATTTCAACTCCTGCATTCTTTTTCATAATATACCGGCATAATTCGAAAATAATTACTCAACAGCGAGATGTAATGATTGGATATGCTATTACCGAAAGTAACTTTATCAATACGATTGCCGGAATATTTTCAATTAAAATATTCAATAAACAATTGAATTTTCAACAGGTTAATAAACTATTGTATTCTTATTTCCAGGACAGAGTATTTAAACTCGGCAAAACACAAATCAGTATAGGAATACTTTCCGGCATTGCAAGCACAGTGATTCTTATGGGAATCATCACTTTTTGTACCGTTCAAGTCATGTACGATATTTTGACAGTAGGTGAAACAGTTGCAATTATCAGTATAACAAGCTCTTTATTTCCTTCGATTGCTAACCTTGCGATGATATTTATCCCCGTGAATGAGGCAAAAGTTGCTTTCGACAGAATGTTCGAAATCACCGAGTATGAAAAAGAATTGCAAAATGAAGATAATAAAAAATGTGCCTGTTCCGGTGATATAAACAAACTGTTAATTATTAATCTTGACTTCAGATTTCCAGGCAGAAAAAAGATTTTAACAGGGCTTAACATGGAATTTCATCAAGGCATTACTGGAATAATAGGTGAAAGCGGATGTGGTAAAAGTACATTGTGTCAAATAATTCAACGATTTTATGAACCTGAAAACGGACTCTTACTGGCTGATGATCTTAATATCAATGATTATAAACTTGAAGCATGGCGGAATATTTTATCCGTAGTTCCTCAAGATATATTTATTTATAACGGGACAGTGATAGACAATATTTGCTTCGGCGAGATACCGGAAAATATAAAAGAAATCACCGATTTTTGTATCCGTTACGGATTCGACCGATTTATTGACGAATTGCCTGATGGATTGATGACTCTGGTAGGAGAAGAAGGGATAAATCTTTCGGGTGGGCAAAAACAATTGATTGCTTTCGCAAGAGCAATATATAAGCCTTTCAAAATTTTGATGCTCGACGAAATGACTGCCGCCATGGACAGACATACCGAACAACATATATGTAAGATATTAAAATTGCTTTCGAAAGACAAAATAATCATCTTTATTACTCACCGGCTAAACACTGTCAAAGAACTTTGTGATAAAATATACCTGATAGACAATGGGCATATTGAAATGTCCGGAACTCATGACGAATTGATGAAAACAAATAATTTTTACAGTGATTTCTGGAAAATGATTTAATTATCCCAAAACGACACTTAATTTTTCGATTTTATCCGATTTCTCTTTCAATACTCCGTCCACAAAAACCAGCAAGCCCTTTCTGCGTTTGTATTTCTTTCCCGATTTGTCGTACAGTATCGTCAGCGTATGACCTTTGTACAGGACGTTTTCCAGACAAAAATAGTCCCATATACCGGCGGGAATCGGAATCAGTTGAACGGAAAGTTCTTCATCCGCCGTATTAAACCGATTTACATACTCCCCGACAAGGGATGACGGGACAAATTCTTTACCACTCTGTTTGCTCTGTCCGTAAAGAGGATGTAAAATAACACACAGTAATAAAATTGATGAAAATCTTGTTGTTGTCATGTTCCTGTTGTTTAAAATCCCAACTCCTTATCATCAAATATAGCCAGCCCTATCTGTTCCAGATGTTCATTTCGTCCGTTATACCAGAGCAGCCACCGGTCTTTTTCCCGTATGACAAAGGGTTTGTAACATGCGTTGGCATCCCAGCCGCCGGGCATCGTGGCGATAATCGGATTGCCTTCGTAGCGCGTCCAGTTACCGATGCCGTCGGGCGATTTTGCCATGCCGATCTGCGCCAGATGTTCGTCGTGGAAACCGATGTAGAACATCAGGTAATCGTTTT
>JAIROC010000244.1 GCA_031257735.1 Bacteroidales bacterium
CCACAGCCGTTTTCAATGGCTGACCAATGCCGGCCGGGTGGACAATCGGGAAGGGAAACGGCGGAAGTTCATGGGGATAACCCGCCTTAATCTGACAACATCGAGGGCGTGGCGGATAAAGGAAACGGCGTCAACCCTATGGGATTATCGGTACATGAACGTAGCCAGGGATGCGTGGAAGAAGCTGCTGTGGTGGATAAGCCATTGCCGGATACCGGAAATGATCCAGGCAGGAAAGACCATTCGAAATTATCTTTGGAGTATTCTTAATGCTATAAGACTTAAAGCGACAAACGGCATGGTAGAAGCGAAGAACGCCTGTATACAGCGAATAAAATACATGGCGTATGGATTCAGGAATAAAGAACGGTTCAGGTAGGCGATACTATTTCACCTTGGAAAGTTGGACATGCGGCCTTCCACCATTTAGCCGGAAGCGCCA
Organism: Bacteroidales bacterium; assembly: GCA_031257735.1. Classification (GTDB taxonomy): domain Bacteria; phylum Bacteroidota; class Bacteroidia; order Bacteroidales; family WCHB1-69; genus JAIROC01. The sequence continues at coordinate 443 of JAIROC010000244.1, forward strand.
AATTGTTATCTGCAATAAAATATAGGAATTAGATAGGAGATGGGTAATATTAAATATGAAAATCGCATTTGATGTACAGCCACTTGTTAAAGTTGAGAAAACGGGTGTCGCTTTTTCAGAATTTTGGACAATAAAGACATTACAGAAATTATACAAAAATAATGATTATTTCTTTAATTTTTTTTCGATGGCAAACCACTATAAGAAAGAGAAACAATTAATATCCTTATTTAAAATTGATAACAGTAAAATCGATGTGTGTACATATTTTCACGACTTTCTTTATAATAGCATTGGGAATATTTTGGGTATTCCCTATCCTTTTTTCTTTAAAAATGATGTTGAAATAACACATTTTTTTAATTATTTTGTTCCTCCTGGAGTTAAAGGAAAAAAAATAGTAACTGTACATGATATGACTTTTAAAGCTTACCCTGAGACTATGCACATTAGGAACAGGTTTTTTCTTAATCATAATTTACGCATATCTTGTGAGAGGGCAGATAAAATACTGACTTTTTCTGAATTTAGTAAAGATGAAATAATTCGTTATATGCATATTGATTTTGATAAAATAAAAGTAATTCCTCATGGGGTAGATACAGATTATTTTCATCCCATATCAAATATTTTGGAAATTAATGCTATTAAAAAAAAATATAAGATCGAGGGAGAATATTTTTTTTATTTGGGAACGATGGAGCCTCGAAAAAATTTGAATCGTCTTATCCAAGCATACAAAACATTACGATTAAAATATTCGGAATTACCAAAATTAATAATCGCCGGTAGGACTGGTTGGTTGTATAAATCAATATTTAATACGGTAAATGAATTAAATTTAAGGGATGATATTATTTTTCCTGGGTATATTCAAAGTAATGATCTCATCCCTTTGCTTTGCGGTGCATTTTGTTTTGTGTTCCCTTCACTCTATGAGGGTTTTGGGTTGCCTCTTTTGGAGGCAATGGCATGTGGAGTTCCCGTGGTTACTTCCAATGTATCTTCAATTCCCGAGGTTGTTGGTAATGCTGCAATAACAGTTAATCCATTGGATATACAAGAGATAGCCAATGGAATAGAACTCTTATTTTTAAATAAAAATGTACGAACTAAATTCATTTTGCGTGGACATGAGAGGGTGAAAAGATTTACATGGCAAAGGACAGCTTCTATGTTAATGGAATTATATAACAATCTATTGGCGGAAGAAAAAAAATAGCAACTTGCTTATGTGTATGTAAGAATAAAATGGATATGCGTCATTCGAATAAACCATGCTTGATAATATTAATTATATTTGTATTATTTAGTGCTATAAGTTATTTTTATGTTGTTATAACCGGTGAATATAATGGTGATTTCATGAACTTCAAATCAAAATTGCCAGAGATTAAACTTTTTTGTAATTTTTTAAATTCGATTACTCCATTTATTATTCTGTTTTGTTTATATAGTTATTACAATAATCATTCGTTAAAATATCGCATAGTGGTAGATGTATATACATTGGGGATATTTGTTTTATTTTTGGTGATATTCCAGATTATTGTTACTGCATTGTTTGGCGTAGGTAGAGCAGGTAAAGAAATTTATGAAGCTCCAACCGGAATAACAATATTTATTAAAATATTCAATAGATTTGATCCGTCTTTCGGATTTATATTATATTTGGTATTGTCGAAAAAGCAGAAAGCATTTCAGTTAGTATTACTTTTTTTAATGTTTACTTTGTCCATTTTAAGGCTAAATTTCGGTTTTTTGGCATTTTACGGTCTATTTTCTTTGATATATTTTAATACTAAAATTTTTATCTTTATTAAAAAGCATTTTTTATTCTTTGTTTTGATGATAATTTTATTTCCCACTATTGTCGGCATAATGTACAATATCAGACAAGGCTTGAGAAGTTCTACAAAAATATCCAACGTAGTAAATATAAAAGAGATAAATGCGACGGGAATTATTTTTGGGCGTTTGATAGGTAGATTATCTTCTTATTCAAATTCTGCAGTTATAATGGAGCGAAAAAATACAATAACTAGGCTTAGTATGGATTTTACTCCGGTTCAATATCTAAAAGAGGCATTGATTCCAATATATGGG
>JAIROC010000354.1 GCA_031257735.1 Bacteroidales bacterium
AATTGATACTGTAACCATCTTCAAGCAGGTGCATATACCTGAGACGATCCGAGAAAGAATGTTTCTTGTTCATAAATAAACTCCAAAGTTTTTTGCCCAAACTCTGGGGTGCAGTTCAATTTATTGCTAAACGGCTGTTTCTTTTCAGGCGCATCAATACCATAAATTCTGAAACGTATCTCAATTTTTTCTTGTGTCAATCCCTTGAATGTGTCACCATCAGAAACACCAATAACTTGAATATAATAATCATATTGATTACTTTCAACGCCTCGCTTACCTGATTTCCTATGACAGGAAGAGACTATAAGTAGAAATAAAAAAAGATATAGTGTTTGTTTCACGGCAAATAAGGTTTTATGACATTAATATTAACCGCAAAGTTGAGATTGGCTCCGGAGTCATCGTATCCTCCTGTTGTTATTCCTATAACATTCCCATATTCATTGATCAAAGCTCCTCCGCTGCTGCCTCGGTCTATCGGCACACTGATCTGAATTAGATTATCTCCTCGTACTTGAGATATTTCTCCTGACGAAAAAGTATTTTCTAATCCTCTGGGACTACCGATAGCAAATACCTTTTCGCCAACTTTGGGTTGTTTGTTTTCGATGGAAATGCAATTGAATTTATCTCCTTTTGATTCGACCTGAAAAACAATAAAGTCGTTCTCTTTATTCCGGACGATAATATTTTTAATTTTATAAATTCTATTATTTGGTAACTTTATTTGTTCATATCCAATCGTTGTTCCTTCAAATACATGGTAGTTACTCACAGCTATGCCCGAAGCAGATACAAAGAAACCAGAACCCTGATAGGCTTTCTGTCCATCAGAAGTGAACACCATAAAAACCGCAGAATTATATTTGGAAAAAATCTCGCTTCCTGTAATTTTCCCTTGATTTGAAATCTTTGATTGAGGAGCGGAAGTACCGCCTGATCTTTTTGTCCTTGATTGTTTACCTTGCTCAATTTCTGTTGTTTGCGGTTTATTGTTATCATTTTGCTTTCTACCTGACTTGCGTACACAAGATGTAGAGAAAAGGATCAGAAAAAAAAACAGTATTTGAATTAAAGTCTTCATAATCAATCAATCATTTCGTTTTTACTTGCTTCTATAATACCCGGTTTTGGAATTATGTGTATTAGAAAACGTTGATTTTTCGATTCTTCTTTTTCTCTCATAACTCCTCCCGTACCTGTGCCAGAAATTAAAACTTCGCAATTATTACCAAAGTCTAACTTGTTTTACTTCCAAAAATTTCTTAAACTTAGTGCTCGTTCATAGCTTAATTTATAATTATTCTCTTCTCCCCATTTATCTCTTGATGCTTGCCCTTCTATGACAAGTAAATATTGTATTCCATATTCTTGCGTTTTTTGTCCAATCAAATTTTGTATTGCCCTACCTGCTTCAATTAATTTTTGTCGAGTAATATCGTCAATGGAATTTATATTTGCTATGCCTATCGGAAAATTTACATTTATCTTCAAAATATGTTTTTTATATTTTTCGTTGTACTCAAAATAAACAGGATTTATATCTTTTGTTGCTTGTTCGATTTCTTCAATTTTTGCAAGTTGTTCTTTTGTTGCTTCTTCATTTGCTTTTATTTCAATCATCTTTTTATTCAACAAAACAACTGTCAGAACAAACAACACAAGCATTATGAAAAATAAGCTTGTCATCAAATCTGAATAACTTGTCCAGAAAAAAGATTCTTTTTTTGCTTTTGACATTAGAATAACCAGTTTATCAGATTAGATATCCACTTTATCAACTGTGGAACAAGATAGACAAGACAACTTATAGAAAGTAAACCTCCAGCCGTAATTCCAACTGTTTTAACCCAATGTGGCATTTCTGTATTAACTTTGATTTCGGAAGTCCCAGATGTTTTTATTTCCGCTAATTGCCGGATAGCTTGGGCTAAGGAATCAATCTTTAGACTTTGTTGCCGAGTAGCTTCTTCTAAGTTCATCATGCTTGTTTTGACAGAAGTGAGATTTTTCAATTCATCAACAATGGTATTTGTTTCTTTCAACTTTCTCTGAAAATCTTCTCTTTGCTTTTTTATCGCCTCAAAAAAAACTTTTTGTTGTTCACTAACCGTGTTATTGAGTGATAGGGTTTGGCTGTCAAGTGATTCCTTTATTCTTCCGAAAGACTCCGTCATAACTTCGTTAAATCTTTCTAATGCTCCCTTTGCCTCCAAATTAGCTGTATCGAAGTTTTCAGCTAACCATCTTTCGTTTTTAACGAAAAAATTGCCTGCATTTTCAATTATTTGAGTACGTTTTTCATAATCATCCAATTTTCTGCTCAAAGATTGAATTGAGGTAAGATATTCATTAGCACTGTGAAGAAATTGCGCAAATACGCCTATCTCATCTGTACAATTCTTAAGTTTTTCATAAACTTCAATATTTGCCGTTGCAATACTTCTGATTTTTAGCTGATTAATTGATTGGATTAATTCTGCCTGATTACGATACGATTCATTTACTCCTTGAAGTGTCTCTCGTAATTCATGAGTATTTTCCGAAAACGTCTTATTAAAACCAGTTAAATTTCGAGCCATTTTTTCTAAAACGGCAGTAGTATCATTAGAAAGTTCCGGCAATAATTCAGCTTGTATCCAACTCAAAAAAATATTTTTCCCTCTTTCGGCTTCTTTCTTGGCTTCTTTTGCAAGATGTGAACCTATCGTAGTTAATAAGATTCCTACTATGCTGGCAATCATAGCCAAGGCTACACCTCCAAAAAGTTCTGTTATTCCTTTCTCATCCGTTGACGTTGAGGAAGGATTTAATAATTCGTTCAAACTTCCTGTTGCCACTAAAAAACCAATCCCAATGAGGATACCTAACATCGTTCCCACCAAACCTAAGTAAAGAGGCATTGGTATCTGTGTGTTAATTTCTTCTTCTATGCTATCACAATTCCGATCGACTATATCTTTCATCAGATGAAAATCACTGACAGCACCTTTGTTCTTTTCAAGATAGCTATTTATCGAATTAACAATGTTATTTAATACCGAGTTGCTATAATGGCTAATTATTGCTGCTTCCTCCTCCTCCTCTTCTTCATACATTCCAAGTTCAAAGCGATCATCTTGTGGAAAAATATGCTGAAAGGTGCTTATTTTTGTTTTAGTCGATAAAAATATTTTAAATTGCCAAATAAGAATGACAACAATTACGAGTGTGATTATAATGTCGTGCATACTCTTAAGCTAATTTTATTTCTATTTTTTCTGTTACAGTCCATTGTTCGCCGACACGTTTCACTTTACCAGGCGTAATCATCTCTACGGAATGGGCGTTTTGATAGTTTCCAGAAAGGATATTGCAAATATCGTCATGAAATACTCTTTTTGCTATGGCTTCCTCCTCATTTCCCGAAAATTCAAAATCTGCTGTATCGTCGTATTCTTTGGATATTCTAAAGAAACTATTCTCTGGAGTATTTTCTATTCTACTGAATGCTTTCCCTATCTTCCCCTTAAGGTATTTGAATGTCGTTTGGGGCATAGGAACAGATGGATTGCTACTTCTTCTCATTGGTTCAATCGATTGCTTTATTTCTTTCTCATTTAATCTTAAGCATTCCTGCACTTTGTCAACGATAATATTAATATCTTTTTCTGTTAGGATATAAAATTTGGAAAAGTTTGTATTTGGCACAACTGTTTTTTGGGAAAATTGTTCCTTAATACGTTGGCTACTAAGAACTATCTCTATAATAGATTCTCTACCTTTAATCATCTTAAATATAAAAACTAAAACAATTACTAAAAGAGCCAATACTCCCAATGCAATTCGATTTAACCAACTAACTTTATTTTTAAGGCTCTCATACTGATCTTGGAGTTGCTTTGTATTTGTTTGCAAATCTTGCTCTTGTGCAGTTGTAGAATTTTTCCAAACATGGCTTTCATTATAAATTTCACTATAGTTCGCTGATATCTCGTTTTGGATATTAGTAGCCACATCACTTAAATCAACACCTTTCCATTTTTCTGCCCCTAATGAGTTTATTAAGCCCGTATTATCCGACGAATTATCATATTTTGATTTTCGCTCATTTATTTTTTTCGCCAATTCTTGTGCAGGTACATTGTCCTGCAATAGCTGAATGATAGCTTGGTAGTTTACACTTCCTAAATCATTCAATGTGGATTTTTCCAGTTCTGATTTAACCTTTTTTTTGTAGGTATCTTTGAAATAAGGTTTATCGGCATCATTTTTCTCAATAAACGTCATCACATATTTACAATTGGCATAATCCACAAGATTCTCAAAATCTGCTTTACTGATTGTTTTTTGTGCAAAACCTTGTAAAATACACAAAAACATCGCACTTGTCATCAATAATATTTTTTTCTTTAGCATATTATTCTACTTGTTTATTTTGAGTTTTTATTACAAATGGAATCACTTAGTTCCTTAAGCATTCCTACCAAAGGATAGAAAAAAAGTGTTTCTTCGATACCTTCGGTTTCTGCTACCTCTTTCTTTTTTAGTTGCCATCCATTTTTCGCATAAATATCCAATCTGTTGAAACAAATTTCTTTTGCGGTTTCGATAGAACTGGGGTTTAGTTTATAGCCTTCATTTGCGAAGAAAGGCAAAAGATCAAATATGAAATTTATAAATTTCTTAACTTCGCCAACAGTATTACTTAGATAATTTTCATTGATTGCTCGATAGGTGTCAGAATCGTTAATTTCATTAATATCACTGATATTTCGCTGAACAACAGCATCTGTTCCATTACTGTGCAATACGACTTTCTTTTTATATATTTCACCAAATGATTCCGGAGTATCCACAAAAAATCCTCCCTTGCATGTAGCTTCTTTAGGATTCTTTTTATTCAGAATTATCTCTAAATTATTTGACGGATAATTACTGCCATATACTTTCTCGAAAACTAATTTTGTATAGTTCCTCAAAATTTCATTATCATCCGTAAAGAATGATATTACTCTTGATCCATTTCCACTAAACACAATCTTATCAGGCATTTGCAACTTTTTAGCTTTCATCAATTTTGCTAAGTGATAGATGATTGCAGAATAGAAAAATATAAAAGTAATTTTCTGTGTAGTATCACCAACAAGTTTTTTTTCGAGATTTGCATTTTCTGCAAGATATTCGCCAGCATGTCTAATCTTTTTGTTCTGCTTCAGAGAGAATAGAAATGAAGCAATATCAGCAGATGACTTATTCACATACATTTCATCAAAAATGCGAAACAAGTCATCATTTTCATTTATTTTCGTCTTCAGATCGTTCTTAATGATTTCAGAAAATTGTCTTATTATGCCGTTTTTTACACGATTTGTTTCTGCATAGCCATCTCCGAAAATAGCATTTGCAGCAAAACGAAACGAAGTAATGAAATCGACTTTCCCACTAGCAGAAATCACAATATCCGTAGTACCTCCACCAATGTCTATTGTAACTAAATTACTGGAATTACGATCTCTAATGTAATACTCAAAAGGAGCAACAGATTCTGTTATTGGGATTATATTATTCTCATCACCTCCAAAATATTTTTTATAGGCTGAATTCCATGCATCTTTCAGATTTTTATATCTCCCTCTTTCCATGCTTACAGGATAGAACCAGCGTATTTTTGTTTTCTCCAAGTCTCCATTTTCGATAATTACTTTATTACGAAGTAAATACATGATGGATTCTATATAAACTTTTACCTGCTTTTGATTATTGTCATCATCAGACCATTTCAAATCGGTTATAGTTTCATTATAGTCATAACCTAAACGTTTTTCGTACAGCTCATCTAAACTTGCCTTTTCGAAAGGATAAACATCTCTCCAATTGGTCTTTTCACCATACGAAAGAGCTGACCGCATAGGAAATCTAAATTCTTCATCAGTGTAAGCAGGGATATATTCTTCATCAAAAACTTCTTTTAAATAATCTTCCCCTCCGTGCAGCCAATGAACTTGTCTTTCATTGATTTGTCCTTTTGATATATTGAAAGCGGCAATATTATTGTCATTCCCTATTTTATATTCGATGTGTGTATTGGTTGTACCAAAGTCAACAGCAAATGTAAATTCTCGTTCTCCTGTTTTTAGCTCCATATTAGGGAGGATAATACCTTTAGCTCCATTGTAGTTTATCCGAATGTAGTCAAAGTTTGAACTATCGAGTGAATAATTCTTTAGTTGATAATTGTTGCTATGCGTTTCATTACGAACTGAAAAACGTTTTTTAGAATCATCTATTGCGGAGTTAATTTTTATAAAATCGGCGCTGTATTTTTCTTTCTCTTTAAAATTACACGCCAAACCAAAACGGTAATGCGCCTGATTATCATCCTCAAATTTTACATTTGGGAAAATCGCACAATCAAAATTCAAATCAATGACATTTCCGGTCGATTTTTTATATACTTTTTTATAATTTGCATTATTAGTCTGCAATTCTACTTCTACGACATCTCCCGAGTGATTTATTTTTATGTATCTTTTCAGGTCGTCAATAGTATAATGATCAAAGAATTTTTCTTTAATAGGTAATAAATACGTTTGTTTACTGTTTTCCTGTAGATTGCCATCAAAGAAACTGTCCTTTTTAATTTCGTATGGTAATCTCATAATACAATTTTCCAGTAAATCATCAACGGTTAAGTATTGGACTGTAGATTTCTTATTTTGATATAAAATCTTTCCCAAAATCTCTACATCCGGAGCCCTTAGTACTTTATATGTTTCTTTTAGGGTTGTATCGGCATTATTAGATAACGCATCTATTTCTGCGGTTTTTTCTATTATAAGTTTTTGCTGTTCGAGATATTTTTGTATTTCGTAAAATATGGAACTTGCTGCTTTCCCTTGAATAATACGATTTTCATTGTTTGCATAAATCCAAGTATATAAATATTTCTGAAATTCCCAACTACGTTCACTTAATGAAACGATATTACCATCAAAAGCTTTGTGAGTGTTGTTGAGTTGAATGTCAACTTCTTCCAGTTTGTTGGCAGAGCTAAAAAAAAGCGTACAGGGAGAAGTTGCTCCAATCATTTCGCCCGTTGGCTTGTATTTTAAAATATAGATATATTCCACTTTATCAAAATTGTACACGGTAGCATCATCCGTCAAAAAAGTTCTCAATGTTTTTTGAAATTGCCTATGCCCAGTCGAAAGTTTCTTCAAATCTTCGGTTTTCCCCCACCTGATTATTTCAATTTTTTCTCTCCATTTGTCAAATGTGAAAAATATTTCTGCTACATCAAGACTATCTGATACAATTTTTTGATAAGCTTTCAATGCAAAGTCTCCATATTCAGCCACCTCTGCAAAAGCCGTTTTCACCAATGCTATTCTTGCAAATGGAGAAGGGATAGAAGTCGGTTGATTAAAAGACTCTTTATTTGAACTTTCAATAGCTGCAATCTGCTTGTCGTCATACATGCATGATTCATCCCAATGTTTGAGGGTGTTTTGTAAATCGTGCTGTCCCTTTGTTTCGCCTTGTAAACGGAAGACGAAAGTTGTATCTCTCTCTTTATCTATCATGGGATTAGTTTTTATATTTGATTAATGCTTCTGTCATACGGAAAAACAATTCAACAAACATCTTCTCTTTCTCTAATGATTTTCCTATTTTTTCTATTTGTCGATTAAGCTCATTATCCACAATAGCCCAATTTTTATATCTAAAATCTTTTGAAATAGAATAATGTATATTTCCTTTCACGAACTCCAAAGCATTGGAGGATTTAAGGTTAAAAGGAGCAAACTTGTGGGATTGTTCTTCCATTTCTTTCAGCCATTTATAATACTGACCTTGCAGAGCTTCTATTTTTTGCATGACATCTGTTTTTCGGAAATTGTCTGTAAAACGTTTATGGGCATAGGGTTGATGCTTATATTGTTTGTCGAAAACAAACTTCATGTAATTGCGAAATAACAAAGATTTATAAGCAAATCCTTAGTCTCATCTGCCAAATTATCGAAGTTGATTTCCGAAGCATTAGAATGTATGCCAAATTCTTTATAAGTTGTCTGTTTAATTTTGCCATACTCATCTCTGTGGATATTCTTATTCACTTTTTCGGGATTAACAAAATCCAGCACTGCCAAAGCGGCTGCTAATTCCACAAAATGAGCATTATTCCTTTGCGTATCTCCTCCCTTGTTATGGTCATAGGTAGTTGTTTGTTTGTCTGCAATATAATATAAGGTGTCTATATTTTTATCTTCTGTTTTATAATATGACAATGCAGCTCTTGACTTATCAATGAACGTATCTGAATTAACTAAACTTTCATCAGTTGCAGAACTGACAGTAAAGTATGGCAAAACAGTAATTGCGCCGATCAAAGCATTATTTATTAATCCCCAATTATCCAATACGATTCCATTTCCATCTTTGACATTAGGTGTATGAAGAATCTTTCTTAAGAGAGGAAAACCACTTGCACCTGTTCCATCAAAAATCGAACTGATTACAAATATTTTATCTCCGTCTTTGAAATCTTTGGCAAAAGCCTTAAAAACATCACTATTTTCAAACTGATTTAATACTACACTACCAATGTTCGGATTTCCTTGAAAACCAGCGGTCATATCCATATTCAAAGTTTCTTTTGAAAATAGCATATCAACTAAAGCTTGGTTTTCTCTACTCATGCTACTTTTGCCAATAAAATCTTCAAACTTTTGGGTATTATCCATCAGTTGAAGACAAAGTTCATTGTTAAGCAATTTTATTCTTGTTTTGAAAAATCTATTTCGTCCTTTAGTTTCAGCGATTTTATTAGCATCAACATAATTTTCTATTAGAAGCTTTGTTCGCGATAAATCTTTATTTGACATATCCCTATCAACAATAATGGGAACTATAGTATCAACACCGCAATCTACTCCTGATGCCAATAGCATTGTTAACGATTTTACAACCCTTGAACCAGTGCCTCCTATTCCGAATATATATAGTTTGCTCATAAGTAATTTCCTTTTAAAATGGTGAATATTTGCAGTTTCGGCTAGCTAATTGGGGGATAATACGACCTAAAACATTAACCATTAATGAGAATGTAATAAAGAAACCAGCAGAAACAATGAGGTTGGTAACCCCGAACATCCAACAATCAGCTTCATGTATTAGATAAGATATGATATTCCCTTCTTCATCACGAACATACATAAGACAATCTCCTATATATCCATTTACGAAATCGGTTGCAGTTATGTAATAACCTATTAACAAATTGATAACTCCGCCAACTCCAAGCATAATCAACCAGCTCCACCAACGATTAAATCGTGGATGATTGATAACATAATAATAAATTATTGTAATGAGCAATGAAATTGTCAATGCAATTAACCCTACGTTGTTAAACGAGTTGGAATTGCTGTAACTCTGTGATTCGCAGTTGTATCCCCAAAGATGTTCTGCTAAATTTTGTCCGAATAAACTTTCGAACCAACAATAGATGTCTCCTAAAAAATCTTTCATATTCTAATTGTTTACGCTTATTTTTATTTCTGTGTAAAAATCATTTTGTTGTGTAAATGCTTCATAAACCCCATGTATTAGGTATTTAATCCCGTATGTTTTATTCATGGCTCCATTAGTATTGATATCCAGCCCTATATCGTCATTTATTCGCTCTACCCATTCCGGTACGTGAGTTTTCAATTTAATAGAAAGGTATGATGGCTTTACTTTATCGGATGATAAATTTAGAGAATGCGTATATCCACCACTACCTTGAGGACTATTTGAAATTGCAAGTTGATAATCCTTATCATTAAGTATGTAATTGTTGACATTCCTCAAATAAGTATCATCTAAAAGAAACTGAGAAAAATTAGCATTAATAGCAAAAGAAAGTTTTCCGCTATGATCTTTTTTTGCTTTTGCAATTTTCTGTCTAGGTTCTTTTTTATCCAAACTAAACTTTCCTGTTCCGGGGCGGATTGCATAATCTATCGCTTGATTACCTCGCATAATGGTAAAGGTATTCTCTATTCCGCTTCCTTTGAATTTAGAAGGATGTATCTTGGTTAATAATTCAGTAACGTGTTTTTTATCTCCAATAATCCATATATAAAAAGGTCTTCTCTTGTTTATTATTACTCTCGTATCTTCTCGATTGTAGTAATAGCCATCAAATTGAGATGACAGTTGGTATATACAGATAGCAGAATTAGGGTTATTCTCCAAATACTCGGCAAAATTTGTTTTTATTCCTATTTGCTGGTTTATAAGATACTGATCAGCATCTTTACTTTTTCCTGGCGAAAAGATGCAATCAGAAATTAGCATTGAAATAGTATCTTGCCCTGTTTCTGACAGGATAGTTTTTAATACATTAGATATATCAGAAGTCCCCCTATTCCCTCCTCTTATCCGAAAAGAATTAGGGTCCAATTTTTCAATAAAATCCGAAATATCATTGCCATAAGGGATAACGTCACTATTTATGTAGAAAAGATTTATTTCTCTTGTAACGTTAGAAATTTTTATGTCACTTAAATAGCTATAAGTCGCATGTTTAAAGTCGGTAACACCTCTTACGTATCCATCCATACTGCCGGAGTTTTCCACATAAACATTAATTGTCGGCTTAATGATTTCAACTGAGGTAACAGGTGTTTCCGCTGTTACTGGGGTATTCTCATTAACATCAGTTTTCTTTTTGGATGTTCGATTGCATCCCCCAAGCATAACCATACTAATTGCGCAAGTCGCCAAAATAGAATACATTATCTTTTTTTGTCTCATCTCTATCTGTTTATTAAAAAGGGTGCATCTTCAATCCTCTCTCATTAGCTGAAATTCAACCAATCTGGAGAAAAAAGAAGACACACCCTAAAGGGGTGCATTCGTCCTTCTGCTTTTCTCCGTGTACTTACAAATTGGTCGTTTTTCAGTTTTGAGAAAATGCTGACGAAGCATTATACCTTAATTGTTGTTTTTTATTTCATATTATTCTATAACTTTCTATTGATTACTATTTTAAAACGAAAAAGGTGCGAACCTCCGCTTATCTTACAGAACTGAGGTACGACCAAGTAACCCGCACACGGTAAGAAAAAGCCAAAGGAACACACCCCTATACGGGATGTATTCACCTTGTCTTCTCTCCGTGTGCCTTCTATTTGGTCGTTTTCAGCTCAGAGATTCGACTGTAAATACATTCATTTTCAAACATCTTCCATCTTGGTTCCCAAAATATTAGG